>DATHKV010000102.1:0-9855 GCA_035488895.1 Steroidobacteraceae bacterium | reverse complement strand
TCCGCGTTCTCGATGCCGACTGAAATGCGAATCAAGGCATCGGTGATTCCGAGCCGATCGCGGGTTTGCTTGGTCACGCCCGAATGCGTCGTGCTCGCCGGATGCGATATCAGCGTTTCGGTGCCGCCGAGGCTCACTGCGAGCTTCATCACTTGCAAGGCATCGAGCAGCCGAAATGCCTCCGCCTCGCCGCCCTTCACCGCGAACCCGAAGGTCGACCCCGCGCTCTCGCACTGTTGTTTGAACACCGTCTTGCGCGGATCATCCTCGGCCAGAAACCCCAGATAGTTCACAGCTGCGATCTTGGGATGTTTGCGCAAGAAATTTGCCACCAGCGCGGCGTTCTCAGCGGATTTGTGCATGCGCAGCGACAGCGTCTCCATGGAGCGCATGATCATCCAAGCCGTATTCGGATCCAACTGCGTTCCAAGCGCGCCGCGCAGCTTCTTGACGGGATCCACCGCGGCGCGCGAACCCACGACGCCGCCCGCCACCAAGTCAGAATGTCCGCCGACATACTTGGTCAGCGAGTACATGACGAGATCGACCCCATGCAGCAGCGGCCGCTGGAAAACCGGTCCGAGAAAAGTGTTGTCGACGGCCACGGGCGGCCGGCCGCCGCTCTGGCGTGAACCGATCATATCGGACACTTCGCGCATCAGCCTCAAATCGACCAGACTGTTGGTGGGATTCGCGGGTGTTTCGACGATGATCAGGCAGACCCGCCCTTTGGATTCAGCGGCTTTCTTGGAAGCGCGCGCGGCAGCCTCGAGCACGGCGTCGCGGTCATGTCCCAGATTGAAGCCGACCGCGCTCACGCCGAAACCGGGCAGCGTCTTTTCAATGAGCGTCTCGGTGCCGCCGTACAGCGGCTGGCTCATCAAGATGACATCGCCGGGGCGCACATGTGTCCAGATGACGGTGGATATCGCGGACATGCCGCTGGAGAACACCGCAGCCACTTCGCCTTCCTCCCACAAAGCCAGCCGGTCTTCCAGCACTTCAAGATTGGGATTGTTGAAGCGCGAATACACCAGACCGGACGACTGCCCGGCAATCGGCTCGCGTCGACCCGAGGTGAAGTCGAAGAAGTCCTTGCCTTCCTGTGCCGTCTTGAATACGAAGGTCGAGGTCAGGAAAATCGGGGGCTTCAGCGAGCCTTCCGAAAGACTCGGGTCAAACCCATAACCCATCATTTGAGTTTCAGGCTTGAGCACGTGTTTGCCGATTTTGCGCTTATGATACGTGTCGTAACTCACGCTGCCCCCCAAGAAGTTGAAAATCGTGGCCCGCAATATAACACCGTGTTGCTCCTAATCATCGCCGCAGCCGCGTTCTTGTGCACGCTGCTGGGCGGCTTGCTGGCATTGCGTCTGCGCGACAAGCTGCATCTGATATTGGGCTTCAGCGCCGGCGCGGTGATCGGCGTCGCGTTCTTTGATTTGCTGCCTGAAGCCTTGAGTTTCGGCTCGCAATTCCATAGTCCGGCCGCGATTTTATCTTGGACCGGCTTGGGGTTCCTGTGTTACTTGGTGCTGGACCGGATTTTGCTGTTTCACGGCGACGGGGCGCCGCGCGGCCGCATCGCCGCTGCCGTCCTGTGTCTGCACAGCCTGCTCGACGGCGTTGCCATTGGACTTGCATTTCAAGCGTCCCACGAAGTGGGAGTTATCGTTGCGATCGCGGTGCTCACGCATGATTTTTCCGACGGTATCAATACGATGAATATCGTGCTCAAGAACCAGGGCGATCGAAGCCAGGGCTTGCGTTGGCTGCTGCTCGACGCGTCGGCGCCGGTCGTCGGCGTCGCGTCGACCTACTTTTTCACGCTGCCCGGCGGCTCCTTCGGCACGGTGCTGGGGCTTTTGGCAGGATTTTTTCTCTACATCGGCGCGAGCGACCTCATCCCGGAAAGCTACCACGCGCATCCGAAGTTTCTCACCACGGCGATGACGCTCGCCGGCGCCGCAATGCTGTACCTGGCGGTCGCGCTAATTCGGCAGTAGTTCCCGCGTTGAAGCACTGCCCGCGGAAGCGGCCACGATGCTGGCAATCGCGGCCCACTGCACCAGAGAAAGCATCTCGCCAAGAAATATCAGCCCAGCGACGGCGCCGAGTGCGGGATTCAGGCTCATCAGTACGCCAAAGGTGCGCGTCGGTATACGAGGCATCGCAAACATCTCGAGCGAATAAGGCAGCGCGCTTGACAACACCGCGACGCCGACGGCTGCGGGCAAGATGGAAATCGACAGGAGTTGAGAACCGCTGTGCGCGAATCCGATCGGCACAATCATCAATGCTCCGATCACCGTCCCCAACGCGGTGATCTGACCGCCGTGTGCCGTGCCGGCCCGGCGTCCATAGACAATGTACAGCGCCCAGCACACCCCGGCGCCGAGCGCATAGGCAACGCCCACCGCGGACAATGGCTGACCGCCCAATCCCAGCGGCAGCAAGGCGACGAGGCCCAGCGCCGCCAGCAGGACCCAGACAAAGTCGACGGGCCGGCGCGACGCGAACAGCGCCACGCCCAAGGGACCTGTAAATTCCAGCGCCATCGTTATACCTAGGGGAATGTAGCTCAAGGCCAGGTAGAAAAAGAAATTCATCCATCCCATCGCAACGCCGTAGACGATGAGGGTGCGAAACTGAGCGGCGGTGAACCGGATATGCCATGGGCGCCATACGGCGAGGAGGATCAGAGAGGCAATGGCGAGCCGCAGCGACGCGGTACCGTCGGCACCGATCAAGGGAAACAGCCCCTTGGCAAGCGTGGCGCCGAGCTGAAAGCACACCATCGCGACCGACAATGCCGCGATCGGCACGACGATGGGGGAGGGTTTCCGTTCGATGGTCAACTCTCCGCGGCGTCGTCCTGCGGATTTTCCGACAGATGCAGGTGTTTCATCACCCGCTTGAGGTTTCTGCGTATCTCGTTGAGATGTCCGATGCTCACCGCCGTGCGCAACGCCTCCTTGAGGGGCTGCAGGGGGTAGCCGCCATAGGCCCCGGCATTGGGCACATCATTGGTGACGGAAGATCTTCCTGACAGCACCACGTTGTCGCCCACCGTGACATGGGCGGTCACCACGGAATTTCCGCCGGTAACGAACTGCTTTCCAATCTTGGTCGAACCTCCCATCATGAAGCCGGCTGTGAAGAAGCCGTTCTCGCCGAGATCGCAGTTATGTGCGATATGACAAATGTTGTCCAGCTTGGTGCCCGACCGAATGTGCGTCGAGGTCAATGTCGCCCGGTCGATGGCGCAGTTGCTGCCAATTTCGACCCCATCGCCGATGACGACATTGCCCAAGTGGGGGATCTTGCGCGGCTTGCCGCTGGGATCGAGCGCATAGCCGAAGCCGTCGCTGCCGATGCTGGTGTGCGGATGAATCTCGCAATCCTCGCCGAGCCGGCAGCGGGCGCCGACGAACACATGCGGATGCAGGATGCTGCGCGAACCGATCATGGCGCCGTTCTCGATGACGGTATGCGCACCGATCATGCAGCCATCGCCGATATTCGCGCCTGCGCCGATCACGCAATAGGGTCCCAGGAACACGTCTTGGCCGATTATCGCATCGCAATGCACGACCGCAGTCGGATGACGCTCGCCCCATTGCGTGAACCGAGCGGCCTTGTTGTCGAAGTACTTGAGGAGAATCGCCATTCCCATGGGGACGTTCTTCACCGAAAAGCAGCAACTGTCGGCATCAGCTATCGCGCAAAGCCTATCGGCCACGTTGGCGTGAACGATGAGAATCGCCGGTTTGTGCTGGCGAGCCTCGAAAAGTTGCGCTGCATCAGTGACATACACCAAGCTCAGAAGCGCGGCGTCCTCCGGCACATGACAGTACGCGGCACGGCTCTGCAGATCGCCGTGAAGAAATGTAAAGATATCCGAGTGGTGATTCTTAATGGCCTGAGCGCTTAGCATGCTGCTGTCCATGAAGAATCCTGCCTAATTGTTCTGATCATTGCCGGACGACCCGGGAGACTACCATCGTCGGCGAGACTTCGCGCGATCTTAGAAAAACGATCAAACGCATCTCGCGCGCGAGTATGCCGTCGGACACGGTGGCCCTCGCCCGAGCTTTGCTCGGCAAAGTACTGGTGCGCGAATTCAAGGGCGGCATTGCCGCCGGCCGCATCGTGGAAACCGAAGCCTATTTGCAGCACGAACCTGCCTGCCATGCGTTTCGGGGGATGACACCGCGCAACCGCTCCTTGTTCCTCGAACACGGCCATGCTTATGTTTACCTGTGCTACGGGACGTCCTATATGCTTAACGTCTCCAGTGAACCCGGCGGAATCGGTTCAGGCGTGCTGCTGCGTGCGCTCGAGCCAATGTTCGGTATCGAACATATGCAGCGTAACGCCAGCCATGTCAAGGTATCCGATCTCACTCGTGGGCCGGGCAGGCTGACGGCCGCGCTGCGGGTGGACCTCAGACACGATGGTTTGAATCTCTTTACCGACAAGCAACTTTGGATCGGCAGCGACGGTCACAAGATCAAGTCGATCCGCAAAAGCGTGCGCATCGGTTTGACCAAGGCGGCCGACCTGCGGCTGCGCTACTTTGTTGCCGGCAGCCGCTACTTGAGCGGACCGCGGCGGCTGAACGACTAGGAGTTCCTGTGCGCATACCTTGGATACTCGGCGCGGCATTGGTATCGCTCTGGTCGCACGCGCAAGCGGCTTGCCCTGAGCAGACCACCTTTCAAATGCAATTGAGCGGCTCGACCATCTGCGTGGTGATTGACGATGCGAAGCTGTCGAATCAGCAGCCGCTGCTGCGCACCTGGATCGATCGCTCGGCGCACATCGTCGCGGATTACTACGGCCAGTTTCCGGCGCCGCTCCTCGTCATCCGGCTGCAGGGCATGGACGGCAGCGGCGTCGGCGGCGGCCGCACCACCAACGACTCAGGTTTGATGATTCAGATGCGCGTGGGCAGAGAGGCCAAAGCCGACTCGCTCGCTTCGGACTGGGTTCTGGTGCACGAGATGGTGCATCTCGCGTTGCCGGAGGTCGGACGAAGGCATGGCTGGCTGGCAGAGGGCTTGGCCACCTATGTGGAAGGAGTCGCCCGCGCCCAATATGGCAATCGCGACATTGCAGACGTCTGGGCGGAAGATCGGCACTCGATGCCCATGGGACTGCCGCGGGACGGAGAAGGAGGCATGGATGAAACCCCGACGTGGGGCCGCACTTATTGGGGCGGAGCGCTGTACTGCCTGCAATCGGACGTGGCGATTCGCGAGCAAACCGCCAACCGCGTCGGCTTGCAGACGGCTCTGCGGGCCATCCTGAAGGAGACAGGGGGCTATGCCTTCGACGCTGACATCGCCGAGGTGCTGCGCATCGGCGATGCGGCGACGGGCACGCACGTGATGTACGGCCTCTACCAGCAAATCAGGGCGACGCCGCAGACTCCGAATCTTGATCTGCTTTGGACCTTGCTGGGCGTTCCCAACGATCCTAAGACGCAGCCGTTCGACGATCGCGCGCCGCTCGCGGCGATTCGCATCGCCATTACCGCGAAGCCCGGCGCCGACGTCGCGCCTAGTGCTCGGAAAAATTAGGCTCGCGCTTCTCGAAGAATGCCCGTACGCCTTCGACGCAATCCTGCGTCTCCAGAGTCATCTCTTGCGCGCTGCGCTCGGCGCGCAGCTGTTCCTGCAGCGAATTATCGAAGGTCGACGCGTGCAGAGTGCGAATCTGTCCAAGAACCGCGCAGGGCCCGGTGGCCAGCCGATGCGCAATCGCCTGTGCCCGCGCGAGAAGTTCGCCGGCCGGCACCACGGCATAGGCAAGACCCCATTCGAGCGCAGTCTTGGCGTCGATTCTTTCCGCCAGCATCAGCGATGACAACGATCGCCCGGCGCCTATGCGGCGCGCCAGGTGAAAAGTGATCCCCGCATCGGGCACGAGCCCGAGGCGCGCGAACGAAGGCAGGAAGTACGCATTGTCGGCCGCGATGATGATGTCGCTGGCGAGCGCGAGACTCATGCCGGCACCGACCGCGGCGCCATTGACGGCGGCGACGATGGGGAACCTGAATCCGCTCAGACGCAGAATCAGCGGATCCATGAAGCGGCGCATCTCGAAATGCGCCCGTTGACGTGCTTCGGCAGACTTCAAGTCGATGGAATGGAGGTCGAGGCCGCTGCAAAACACGTCATTGCTGCCGGTGATGACCACCGCCTTCGCACCGCCTTCGCCCTTTTGGATTTGATCAAGCGCCAGATGGATTGAGCGAATAACAGTGATATCGATCGCGTTGCTGCACGCGGAACGCTGGAGCGCCAAGGTCGCGACTCCGTCGGATACCGTGAACGACAAAGAATTCATTCGTCTGTCCTCCTATCCTTAGGCGTCAGCCGGGCGCCCGTTTCCATGATCATGCCCCCTACCCATCGCCACCGCAAGGACAGCCAAGCCGGCCGTGGCTCGGGGGTGCCGGCCCGGTGGCGCGCAGCGGCAATTGAGGGTGCAGGCGCCCTGCCGGACCATTGCACCCCGCCCTGTGATACCCCAAGATTCGCCTTCCAAAAAGCGGTCCCTTCCCCCGGAGCCCAAATTATGTCTACACGTTGCCCGCGCATGAGCGCGCTATTCATGCGGCCTTGCGCGCTGCTGCTGTTGGCCGCAACCGCCCTTCCCACCCTGTCGGACCCGACGCTGCCCAACGAGACACCGACTGTTTTTGAACCACGCGTCGGTGGCTTCGATTACACCAAGCGCGAGGTGATGATTCCGATGCGGGACGGCATCAAGCTGCAGACCGTCATTCTCATTCCGCGCGGCGCGCATCGTGCGCCCATCTTGTTGAGCCGCACCCCGTACGGCGCGACCGGCCGGATCGCCAAGAATGCGAGCGCGCACTTGGACGCGCTGCTCGACAGCAATGACGTCGCGGATGACGCCGTCCTCAACAGCGGCTACATCCGTGTGGTGCAGGATGTGCGCGGCAAGCACGGCTCGGAAGGCGACTACGTCATGACCCGCCCCTTGCATGGCCCCTTGAATCCGACTCCGGTCGATCATTCCACCGATACGTACGACACCATCGACTGGCTTATCAAGAATATTCCCGAGACCAACGGCAAGGTCGGCATTCTCGGCATTTCGTACGACGGATTTACCTCGCTCATGGCGCTGGTGAATCCGCATCCGGCATTGCGCGCCGCCGTACCGATCAACGCCATGGTCGACGGCTGGATGGGCGATGACTGGTTTCACAAGGGCGCGTTTCGGCAGGACAGTTTGACCTACGCGCATGGTCAGGAAGCCACTCGCGGCAGCGACATTTCCTGGTGGACGGATCACTATGACGACTACGACACCTGGCTGTCGGCCGGTTCAGCCGGCGAGATGGCGCGGCGTCACGGTCTCGAGCAGGTCGGCTTTGCCACGAAGCTCATGAACCATCCGGCCTATGATCAATTCTGGCAGGACCAGGCGCTGGACAAGATCCTGGCCGCGCGAGGCGTCACGGTACCAACCATGCTGGTGCACAGCCTGTGGGACCAAGAGGATATCTACGGCAATATCGCGCTTTTCAAAGCGCTCAAGGCGCAGCAGGCCGACACCTCGAACATTTATCTGGTCATCGGCCCCTGGTTTCATCACCAGCAACGGCTGGACGGCAGCGCCATCGGCCAGATCCGTTTTGGCAGCGACACGGCGGAATACTTCCGCAAGCATCTGTTGCGGCCGTTCTTCGATCATTTTCTCAAAGACGACGCGCCGCCGCTCAAGCTGACGCAGGTGACGGCATTCGAGACCGGCACGAATCGCTGGGAGCAACTGTCGACCTGGCCAAGCGGCTGCAGTTCCGGATGCAGCATCCAGACTCAAAAACTGTACTTACAGAACGGCGGCAACTTGCGCTTAGGCGGCGTGCTCGATGCAAATCCGCGCGGCGGCGCGGCGGCGGATTTCGATTCCTACGTGTCGGATCCCGCGAAGCCGGTGCCCTTCATTCCAAGGCCGATTCACATCGGCGGCGACGAAGGCGCGAAGAGTTGGCAAACGTGGCTGGTGAGCGATCAGCGCGATGTCGCCTCGCGGACCGACGTTCTCAGCTTCTCCACGCCGGTACTGACCGAGGCACTCAAAGTCAGCGGCGAGCCCATCGCCAACCTCATCGCCTCGAGCACGGGAAGCGACGGCGACTTTGTGGTGAAACTGATCGATGTGTATCCGGATGAAAACGGGCGCGAGCCCAAGATGGGCGGCTATCAGCTGATGGTGTCGGCGGATATATTGCGAGGCCGCTACCGTGATTCCTTCAGCAATCCGAAACCCATCCCCAAGGATCAAAAACAAACATTCCGCTTCGCCCTGCCGACCACGAACCATGTGTTCCTTCCCGGACACCGCATCATGGTGCAGGTGCAGTCGAGCTGGTTTCCGCTATACGACAGAAACCCGCAGAGCTACGTCGACAATATTTTCTTCGCCAAGCCCGACGATTACAAAAAGGCGACGATCAAGATCTTTGACGGCGGAGCTTCGGCAAGCTTCGTCGATTTGCCGGTGGTGTCGGCCGCCAAATAGCCGCAGCCTGAAAAAAGCGGCCGAGTCATACCCGGCCGCTCCATTCTCCAAGGTACTGCGCCCGACTATTTGTCGCGCTCGCCCTTCTTCTTTTCTTCAGGCCTCGCTCGCTCCGCTTTGGGTGCCCTGGGCGGGTTCGCGCCACGCGACTGAGGCTGAGCCTGCGCAGGTTGGCCCTGCGTGCGAGCCGTGCCGCTCGGTTGACCCGGCGTGCGCACAAAGTTGCGCGGTTGACCCGGTTGACCCGGTTGACCCGGTTGCCCGGACGAACCCTGAGCACGCGCCCCGCCATTCTGCTGCCCTACCTGCCCTTGCGGACCACCCGGCGTACGCGCCCCGCCATTCTGCTGTCCTGCCTGCCCCTGTTGACCGGGCCCGCGGAATCCCGCGCCGCCGGGCGTCATCCCGCCACGAGCACCAACGACACCGGCTCCATTGAACGCGGCCGGCCTCGGCGTCGCCGCAATTGCAGGATGGCCGCCGTTTGTGCGCGCATTGAGCGCGGGGTTTCGCGCGGATTCTTGAAAGTGCTGCCGCTGCATGGGAGTGGCCCCCGCATGCCGTTCCGAGGCCCAGGCTCGATCCTGTGCCGAGGGTCGTGCAGCTGTGCCGCCGGGACCGCCGTTGAAGCTCACCTTGGTCCTCACATTGTTGATGACAGTTTCGTTGTACGTATTGTGAATGACGGTCACATTTACGTTGTTGACGGATCGATTGTAGGCAAATGATCTGCCGACCCACCGACCGCCCGCGAAACCAACACCCACATAGCCGAAACCGTAGTTGATGCCGCCGTAGTAGCCGACGTGCGGGCCCCAGTAGCCTGCATGGAACCTGTAAACCCCGCCCACATAGCCCCAGTAGGCCGGCGTCCACAGGAAGCCGACGGTCGGCGGCTGCACCCAGGTTCCCGGCACCCAGTAGTACCCGCCTCCGCCCCAGGCCCAGTACCCCGGCGTCCACATATAGCCGTCTTCCGGACAGGGCGGCTGGTCATAATCGGGCAACGGAGGCGGCGCTTCGTTGGCTTGGACCTCGCCATCATCACCGTCGGCCGGCGCAGCGTCATACGCTGGCGCTGGGGCCGGGGCCTGCTGATAGGCCGGCTGTGGAGGCGGCGGCGGCCGTTCGTAACGCGGTGGAGGAGGTGGCGGCGGCGACACCGCGCGCACGACGCAACCGCCAAGCAGCGTTGCAGCGAAAAGGAGCAGCGCGGCGCCTGCCAGGGGGAGCTTTGAATTCGACGAGTATTTAGCAGTGGTGGTCATGGTTTTCCGCCATTTGATGGTT
>DATHKV010000101.1:0-9669 GCA_035488895.1 Steroidobacteraceae bacterium | reverse complement strand
CTGGAGCATCGGCGCCAGCAACATGCTCGCCGGCGTCGTCGGTCAATTCACCAGCAAGTACGAAAACCAAGGCACGGTGAATAGTCCCGCCGCCAACGAGCTCGACTTGGGCACGCCGAAATGGCTGTCGCGAGGCCGCCTGCAATGGCAGTTCGCCCAGTTCGACTCGACCGTGTTCGTCAACTACACCGGCAAGTACCAGAACGACTTGAGCGTCAACGGCGGCACCGTGCCTTACACCGCCGGCGCCTACACCACCGTCGACCTGCACTTGGGCTACACCCTGCCCGATCAAGGGTGGACCAAGGGCACAATCGTATCGCTCGATGTCGAGGACCTGTTCGATCGAAGCCCGGCGGAGACACCGGCGGGCCCTGCGGTCTACACCAATGTCATCGGCCGGGTATTCCGCCTAGGAGTACGCAAGTCTTGGTAGCAATGCGCCCAACAGTTGCCGCACCATGTCCTAGATTTGTTTTGCGCGCGCAAATTGGTGCGCAACCATCCAGTTGAATAGATCATCGATCCAGTGATCGCTGCTCGTGCCTTGACGCCGCATGCCGAATCCATGGCCGCCGTGATCGTAGATATGTATTTCAGGGTGCAGTCCGGCCGATCGCAGCGCCTCGTAAAACGAGTCGACGAAATGTGGTACCAGTGGATCGTCGCCGGCGTAGGCCAAGAATACCGGCGGCAGCGAAGCATCCAATTTGCCTATCTCGCCGAACGGCGCGCCGTAGATGGGCGCCGTGAAATCCGGCCGATCCGCCGGGGCCGACTTGAGCAGCGCTCCGCTCGCCACCGCGGCGCCGGCCGAAAAGCCGACGAAGCCCAAGCGGTGTTCTGGGACGCCCCATTCCCCTGCGTGTGCCCGCACCACTTTTAGCGCCTGGATCCCGTCCGCGACTCCGAATTTTCCATCCTCTTCCAAGCCGGCGAATAACGCCTTCGTATCGGCCATCGTCGCCGCGAAAGCCGTCCACATCACGGCATCGTTCGCCGATGTTTCGACCAAGCGATACTTGAGCACGAATGCCGTCACGCCATGAGCGGCGAACCATTCAGCGGCTTGCGTGCCCTCGGTGTCGAAGTTCAAGAATCGAAATGCGCCGCCTGGCGCGATGATCACCGCGGCACTGGCCGGTTCCGGAAATGCGCGGTACACCGTGATCGTCGGCCGCACGACATTCCGCACGGCGATGAATTTGCCTAAAAGGGCGGGCGCGATAACTTCGCGCTGCGTGGCCTGTTCCGAGCCCGGCGCCGCACCTGGCCAAATCGGCACCTCGGGATGCGTACCGGCGGCCAACCCACCCGGAGCCCACCACAAAGATGTGCTCGCGAGTACGGCAGCGATCACTGGGCCGCGCAGGCAATGCGCTCGAAGTCCCGTGACGAATATTGCGCCCATCAAGATCTCCCCAATGTTGGCGGCAGAACAAAGCATGATCCGAGCAATCGATCACGGTCAAGCATAATTTATCTTTATGCTCTAATTTTCGATCATAATTGGTCGAGAGAATAAGCGGTCGCGGACGGGAGGCGGCATTGGATTGCATGGAAACCAGTTTTGTTCATGGGCTCGATGCGGCTCCGCTGCGCTACGAAACCTTGGGTGCAGCCTTTGATGCCGCGGTGGCCGAATGGGGCGACAATGATGCGCTCATCGTCCGGCACCAACAGCTGCGCCTGACGTATCGGCAGCTTCAAAAGCGTGTCGATGCATTCGCGGCCGGCCTGATCGCCCTGGGGCTCGAACGCGGCGACCGTATCGGCATTTGGGCGCCTAATTGCGCCGAATGGGCGATCACTCAATTCGCCAGCGCCAAGGCGGGATTGATACTGGTGAACCTGAATCCCGCCTACCGGCTCAGTGAATTGGAGTTCTCGTTGAACAGGGTCGGCTGCCGCGCATTGGTGCTGGCATCGGGATTCAAAGACGCGGACTACGTCGGCATGCTGCGCGAGCTCGCGCCCGAAGTCGATGCCGGTGCGCCCAACGAGCTCTCCGCCGCGCGCCTGCCACACCTGAAGAGCGTCATCCGGATCGGGCCTGAGTCCCGGGGCTCTGTCATGGCTTTCGATGAAGTCGAGACGCGCGGCCGCTCCGAGGATCTTGCGCGCCTCGCGGTGTTAGCCGCAGAGGTGCAGCCCGACGATGCCGTGAATATCCAGTTCACCAGCGGCACGACGGGCCTGCCCAAGGGCGCGACATTGAGTCACTTCAACATCTTGAACAATGGCTACTTCGTCGCGCGTGCGCTCCAACTCTCCGAGCGCGACCGCATGTGCATCCCCGTGCCCCTGTATCACTGCTTTGGCATGGTGATGGGAAATTTAGGCTGCGTCACACACGGCGCCGCCATGGTGTACCCCGCCGAATGGTTTGATCCGCTGCGTACGCTCCAAGCCATCGAGGCCGAACGGTGCACCGTGATCTACGGCGTGCCGACGATGTTCATCGCCCAACTCGAGCACCCGGAATTCCCCCGTTTTGACTTGCGTACGCTGCGCACCGGCATCATGGCGGGCGCCCCCTGCCCGATCGAAGTGATGCGCCGCGTGATCCGCGACATGCATGCCGAGCAGATCACCATTGCCTACGGCATGACCGAGACAAGTCCGGTGAGCTTCCAGAGCAGTACAGCCGATTCCGTCGAGCGGCGAGTCGCCACGGTCGGCCGGATTCACCCACACCTGCAAGTCAAGATCGTCGATGCGCGAGGGCGCGTCGTGCCGCGCGGCACGCCCGGCGAAATACTCACGCGCGGCTACTCGGTGATGAAGGGTTATTGGGATGACGCCGACAGAACGCGAGAAGCCGTGGACGCAGATGGCTGGATGCACACCGGCGACCTGGGCGAATTGGACGAGCTTGGCTACTGCACGATTACAGGGAGATTGAAGGACATGGTGATTCGCGGCGGCGAAAACGTCTTTCCACGCGAGGTCGAGGAATATCTCTATCGGCACCCCAAAGTGCAGGCCGTACAGGTGTTCGGCATCCCCGACGAGAAGTACGGCGAAGAGGTTTGCGCCTGGGTGCAGATCAAACCCGGCACGCAGTCCTCGCCCGAGGAAATTCGCGATTTTTGCCGCGGACAAATCGCGCGCCACAAAATCCCGCGCTACGTGCATTTCGTGACGGACTTTCCCATGACCGTCACCGGCAAAGTGCAAAAATTCATCATGCGCGAACGCATGCTCGAATTGCTGCGCGCACGCTTGGGTTAACCGCCGCCTCGTGATGCGTGCTCCCGCCAGGCGTGCGCATACCTGCGGAAATCGACCTCAAGCGGCGCAACCGCCAAAGGCGGGGAACTCGGGGCAAGCTCAGGCTGGATTAACCGCAGAGCGCCATAAGGCACGTCATCGTTCGCATTGGAGACGAACACTTTTTGCCGGGGACGCAACGCAGCCAGCGCACCGAGAAAGATGACTGCCTCGGCGAAGCGACCCTCGATAAGCAGCGTGTCGCGTGAGCCTACGAGCTCCAAACACGCGTCGGCCATGAGCGCAAGATAAAGGCCGGCGATGGCGCGCTGATCCCCGACGTCGTCCGGTTTGTTGCGCCATTCGCCGCGTGCCCGCGGAAACGGGCCAAATCCGCGGGCAAACGTCGGCATCGCCGCCGCACTCGCATCGAGCAACGCCGGCAGCCTACTGATCAATTTTTGCGGCTCGTAATCCACGGTCAGCTCGTGCGCACTCACCTGGCTTATCAGCTCGAGTTCACGCCCACCCATGAAACGGGCGGAGGGTATTGGCCGCCCTTGAACGTCGACGTTGACCAGGCAATCGCGCGATTCGTCCATATTCGACACGTCGATTGATTCTTTTGCGACCGGCGAGCGCATCGCCACAAACCAAGTACCGGTGGACAGCACCGTTGCGTCACTTTCCCGTATCTGCGAATGGCCGCGCGCCGCCAGCAGCGCGGCATTGCTGTCGTGAAGGCCACAGAGCACCACGCAATCCTTAAGGATGCCGGTTCGCGACGTCCACTCAGGCGAGAGGTATCCCAGTTCCTCCCCGGCCGCTCGCAATGGCGCCATCCGCCTTGACCAGCCGCGGCGCTCGGCCAGGTCCGAGTACTCGCCTTTCAGCGGTTTCCATAGGTCTGTATGACATCCCAGGCTGGAAACTTCGCTGGCCCGTACGCCGCAAAGGCGCCAGGCCCAATACTGAGGCCACGGAAGAATGGATAGACCGTCGGGCCAGGGTCCGGTCAATCGTTCAAGGTGGTGCAATTGAATGCCGAGATTGAGGCCTTGCGGCAGCAGAGGGGATCCCGTCTCTCGGAACGAGTCGCGCTGCGCGACATAGTGCTCGCGCCCGGCCGTATCGATCTCCTGTTCGTAGTCCATCGGCGCGGCGAACAAGCGATCGCCCAGAATGAGAGCCGCGGCGGCGCCGTGGCCCACGGGGATGATTGCGCCTACATCGCCCAGCCGCGCGAACGCGCTGAGCGTCTCAATGAGCCAGTTCTCGATGCCTTGCGCATCGAGCGCTCGATATCCATCGGTATGATGATTACCATTGGGGCGAACGCGACGCGCCAGTGGACGGCCGGCCGGATCCCACAGTGTCAGCTTCGCGTTGGTTTTGCCCGCATCCAATACGACGACGCAACGCTTTAGCACGCTTCAAGCCCCCACTCCCCGCCGCCGCAGCGATGAGATATTATGACCGTCTTTGACCGAATATGATACTTAATGAAGCAAATTTTGATATCCTTCCGTCAGGGACTCATAGGGGAGCGACAGATATGAGCGAGACCATGAATCGGTCCGACGCAGCCGTCGGCGCTCTCCCGTTCGTGGGGCCGAAAAGCCGCTGGTCAGATGAGCGCGCCAAACACCTGACACCGTCTGAACTGCTCCTCTATCGATCGAATCTCCTGGGGTCTGATCTTACGGTAACGAATTTCGGAGGCGGCAACACGTCCGCAAAACTTGCGGATCGCGATCCGCTCACCGGCGAGCAGGTCACCATTCTGTGGGTCAAAGGCTCGGGCGGAGATCTCGGCTCGATGGATTCAGGCGGATTCTCCACGCTTTACTTGGAGAAGCTCCTGGGACTTGAAAAATTGTACCGGGGCGTTGCCCACGAAGATGAGATGGTCGGCTATTTGCCTCATGCGACGTTCAATCTCAATCCGCGCGCGGCCTCAATCGATACGCCATTGCATGCCTATCTGCCCTTCGTACATATCGATCACGTTCACCCCGATGCCATTATTGCGCTCGCCGCTTCCTCGGGCGGGGAGGCTGCGAGCCGCGATATTTGGGGCGGCGAGATCGGCTGGCTCGCCTGGAAGCGGCCCGGATTCGATCTGGGATTGCGGCTGCGCGACTATGTCGCCAAACACCCCGGGTTGCGCGGGGTCATGCTGGCCGGCCACGGAATCATTTGCTGGGCCGACAGTTCCAAGGCCTGTTACGAAAATACAATCGACCTGATCGCCAAAGCGGCGACGTTTCTCAATGCGCGCCTGACCGGGCGCGCCGCCTTCGGCGGGGTCAAAGTTTCACCCTTGAGTCAGCGCGCCGACGTCGCGGCGCGGCTGCTGCCTCGACTGCGCGGTCTCATGAGCGAGCATCAATCCAAAGTGGGCCACTACAGCGACGATGCCGAGACGTTGGAATTCGTCGGATCCGTCGATTTCGAAAAACTCGCAGCCATCGGCACTTCCTGCCCGGATCATTTTCTGCGGACAAAGATCGCGCCGCTGACGCTTGATCCAGGCAAGCTCGAGGATGGCGAATATCTGAAGGCCAGGGTCTCTGAATACCGAGATGGCTATGCGGCCTACTATCAGCGCTGCGCGAAGCCGACCGATCCCAAGATGCGGGATGCCAATCCCGTCGTGGTGCTCGTACCGGGCGTCGGCCGCGTTAGCTTTGCCGCCGATAAGACGACCGCCCGCCTGGCGGGAGAGTTCTACGCCAATGCCATCAATGTCATGCGGGGCGCAGAAGCCATCGGCATATACATCGGGCTGGATGAGCAGGAAGCCTTCAATATCGAGTATTGGGCGCTCGAGGAAGCAAAGCTTCAGCGGATGCCGAAACCCAGGCCCCTGGCCGGCAAGGTCGCGCTGATCACCGGCGCTGCGGGCGGCATCGGCGCCGCCACTGCGAAGCGCCTATTGGCGGACGGCGCTTGCGTGATGATGACCGATCGAGACGGGGAAACCTTGAAGGTCGCATCGGATGCGCTGCGCAGGCAATACGGCAAGGATGTGCTTCGTACCGCCGTATGCGACGTGACCGACGAGTCGCAGATACAAGCCGCGTTCGCTGATTGCGCGCGAGAGTTCGGCGGGCTCGATATCCTGGTCGCCAATGCGGGCATTGCCTCCTCGGCGCCTATCGAGGAGACGACGACCGCACTATGGCGCAAGAATTACGATGTGCTCGTCGAAGGCTACTTTCTGGCGGCTCGCTCGGCCTTCAGCCTGATGAAACTGCAAGGCGGCGGTTCCATCGTATTCATCGGCTCCAAGAATGCCCTCGCTGCGACACCGAATGCCTCGGCCTACGCCTCTGCAAAGGCGGCGTCGGTACATCTCGCGCGCTGCCTGGCACTCGAGGGAGCCGAGCACGGCATCAGAGTCAATGTCGTCAACCCGGATGCCGTCATTCGAGGCTCCAAAATTTGGGATGGTGATTGGCGCAAAGAGCGTGCGGACTCCTATGGAATTGATCCCGGCGAGGAACTCGAAGAGTTCTACCGAAAAAGATCCTTGCTCAAGCTGAACGTACTCCCGGAGGACATTGCAGAGGCCGTTTGGTACTTCGCCTCTTCGGCCTCCGCCAAATCGACGGGTAACATATTGAATGTCGATGCGGGCAACGCACAGGCGTTTACCCGCTAGGGAGAATAAATGCCGGCTTTCTCAGGAATTGCAGCCCAACTCGAGCAGCAAGCGATCGAACTCCCTTCCTGGGCTTTCGGCAACTCGGGGACGCGTTTCAAGGTCTTCGCACAGCCCGGCGTGCCGCGTAATGCGTTTGAGAAGATTGAAGATGCGGCGCAAGTCCATAAGCAGACAGGACTCGCACCGACCGTTGCGCTGCACATTCCCTGGGACAGGGTCGATAGCTACGCAGCGCTGCGTAAACATGCGCAGGAACAGGGTATTGCGCTCGGTACGATCAATTCCAACACCTTTCAGGACGATGACTACAAGCTGGGCAGCGTCACGCACGCGGATTCGCGCATTCGTCAAAAGGCCATCGACCATCATTTCGCGTGCATCGACATCATGCACCAAACCGGCTCGCGCGATCTGAAGATTTGGCTCGCCGACGGCACAAACTATCCGGGTCAGGACGACATGCGCGCCCGGCAGGATCGCCTTGCCGAGTCGCTGCGCAAGATTTACGAGCGACTGCAGCCCAATCAACGACTGGTGCTCGAGTACAAGTTCTTCGAGCCCGCCTTCTACCATACCGATGTACCGGACTGGGGCACGGCCTACACCCATGTCGCCGCGCTGGGCGACCGCGCGATGGTGTGCCTGGACACCGGGCATCACGCGCCCGGCACGAACATCGAGTTCATCGTCGCGACTCTTCTACGTCTGAAAAAACTCGGCTCCTTCGATTTCAACTCACGCTTTTATGCCGATGACGATTTGATCGTCGGTGCCGCGGACCCGTTCCAGCTATTTCGCATTATCTTCGAAGTGATCCGCGGTGGCGGCTATGGCAAGGACTCGCAGGTCGCATTCATGCTCGACCAGTGCCACAACATAGAGAAAAAGATTCCAGGCCAGATTCGATCCGTGCTAAATGTTCAGGAAATGACCGCGCGGGCGCTGCTCGTCGATGGACCGGCGCTCAAGGCTGCTCAAAACGCAGGCGATGTTCTGCTGGCCAACGAAATACTCATGGACGCCTTTTACACCGATGTGCGAAAGGATCTTGCGGCGTGGCGCGAATCACGCGGCTTTCCTGCCCGTCCGCTTGTCGCGTTTGCCGCGAGCGGCTACGAGCAGAAGATCACTGCCGCTCGTGTCGGCGGGGCTCAGGCAGGCTGGGGAGCTTGAGTCGTTGCGCCGGCGGATCCTTAGGCGACAATGACTCTGACGTTCGCGGATTCAAGCATTGCCCGGTCTTTATCGCTCACCCCGTCGTCTGTTATTACGACGTCAACCTCGCCAAGACCGCAAACAACGTGTCCGGATGAATTCTGGAACTTGGAGCTGTCCGCCAGCAGGATCACCTCGTCCGCCCGATCGATGAGGCGGCGTTCCGCGGCAACGAGCACAATGTCTGCCTGCATAACGCCTTGGGCACCGACCGCTGCTGCACCCATGAAGAGCGTCGGTGCATGAAACCTCGGCATCAAATCATCGCCCACAGCCGACAGGATGATGTTTTGTTCGCGAAACAACGCGCCGCCGGGCATGAGAATGCGGGTGTCCGTCTGCGGAAGCAATGCGGTGACTATGTGCAACGAGTTCGTCAGAACCTGCAGATTCAACCCATCGAGGTGCCGACACATTTGAAGGGTGGTCGAGCCGCCGTCGATCATGATCGCGCGGCCGGCCCTGCAGAGTGCAGCGGCCGCGCGGCCGATCGCCTCTTTTTGCTTTCGATTGCGTGAGATGTTCTCGTGAAATGGAACGCCCGACAGGTGCGCTTCCGGCAATGATCGCTCGCTCTCAACAATCTTGGCACCGCCACGAACACGCTCGATGAGTCCCTCGTTCGCCATGCGCTCCAAGTCGCGCCGCAACGTAGCCGGCGAACCCTCAATGTGGGTTTCCAAATCCCGAAATGCGATGAAGCCGCGCTTTCCGAGAATGGTTAGGATCGCCCTTTGCCGTTCCGTTGCATGCATTAGAGAAAAGTCCTTCCGCCAAAAAACGACGAGCGCGATCTACGATCGCGGCCTTTGATCACTACTACGCGTATTTGCGACCAAATTATGGCGGATTGTGCACCGATGAGAAGGAATTTGTTGTATCCCGATCTCCTTGCGGCCGGTGGACACCCGCATTGCTCAGCATCCTTTACGCCTACCGTCGCTTCAACGGCTATTTTGCGGCTAAATCTCCAGGACAGACTGGAAATGATCAATTATGATTGTACTTGACAAGTTGATCCGCCTCTGCGACCGTCAACTATGAAACTGACCGGCGGCCATTAGATGTCGACTCGCGATGATTGGAAGAACACCATCCTTGCGGGGTTGGCGAACTACATCGATGCCGGCTCGATCGTTTCCGGTTCTGCGGCGCTCGCGCTGTGGGCGACAACCTATCATCTCAGCGCCGGTTTTATCGGTCTGCTGGGCGCCTTCAGCGCGAACGCAATCTCGGCGGGTGTCGGCGCGCTCATCGGCGGCCGGCTTTGCGACTTGTTCGGCCGCAAGAAAATCTACCAATACGACATGCTGTTCTATGCCTTCGGGATGGCCTGGCTGGTGTTCGCCGTGCAGCCATGGATGATCGTTGTGGGCTTTATTGTCGTGGGATTGGCGGTTGGCGCCGACATTCCGGCCTCGTGGTCGCTCATCGCAGAGCTTGCCCCCTCGAAGGAGCGAGGCAAGCATAGCGGCGTTGCACAGGTGCTCTGGTATCTCGGACCTGTGATGGTGTTGCTCATGTTCCTTGTGCTGGCGCCGTTGGGCGTGCTCGGTGCTCGCATCGTGTTC
>DATHKV010000100.1:0-37408 GCA_035488895.1 Steroidobacteraceae bacterium | reverse complement strand
GAACTGAATCTCGGAGCGCAAGCGCTGCGGCAGGCGTGGCTGCGCTGCGCATTCAACGTCATGGCGCGCAATTGCGATGACCATACCAAAAACCTGGCATTCATCATGGAGGAAACCGGGCGCTGGAGCCTTTCGCCTGCCTACGACATGAGTTTTGCACACGATCCTGGCCCCAACAAATGGACACGGCAGCATCAAATGCGGGTCAATGGCAAGGCGCAAAACATTACGCGCGCGGACTTGACGAGTGCGGCGCGGCAATTTGACGTCGACGGCGCGAATCGCCTTCTGGACGGAATCGCGGAGGTGCTGCGGCAATGGCCGCGTTATGCGCGGGGTGTCGGCGTGCCGGAGAGCGAAATCGCCCGCATCGCGGGCCTGCAGCAGCTCGCCTAGACCGGCGCTTTATTCGGAGACGTCGGTCAGCTGTCTGAACAGAATGACCCGGGCTTTTTCCCAATCACGCTGCACCGTCTTCTTCGACGTGCCGCGCTGCGCGGCGATATCATCGAAGGTGTAGCCGCAGAAATACTTCAAATCCACTACCTCGGCGAGCCGCGCATCATGCGTGGCCAATTCGTCGAGGGCGTCGGATAAACGCGTGAGGGCAGCCTCGTCCCCCTCGGGCGCCCCGATCTCCGTCGGAAGCTGCGTGATGTGGAAAGCGGCGCCGCGCTTCAGTGCGCGCCGTTCCCGCACCAGATCGATGATCAAACCGCGCATGACCCGGGCCGCGTAGCCGATGAATCGCTCGCGATCGGGAAACACGGCATTCTTCCCGGACATGTCGAGATAGGCTTCATGCAAAAGGGTGGTCGGACTGATCGAGGCACCGGCGCTGCGCCGCAATTGCCGCTCGGCAAGCTGCCGCAAATCGCGATACAGCGCGGCAAACCGCAGGGCATTGGGCGTATCGGTCCCGACCGGATGCTCCGGCAGCGCGGATGACTCCTCCGAACTCATCCTTTTCTCCTCAGGATATCGCTCCGGAGGATGCCGAAATTACGCGAGGGTGGCAAATGCGCGGGGCGGCGATTTAACACTTACTTTTACAACGGCCGCGCGCGCCTCGAGGACTTAAGCGCATGGCGGGCGCGCTCGCCTATACTGCGAAACGCATTCGACTTGTATCCGCCCGCCTGGCGGACGGTCAGTTGCACACTCGACGGGCGGTAACGCGTGTTGCATAGCAATGCGCTCGGGGCGCATCATTTTTGGTTCGGACGACGTTTTCAAGATTTGCAGGAGCGGTTCATGTCGATATCGAGCGGAGCAGTGGCCATATCCCAAGTCGCGCAGACAGATCGCGCAGCGCTGGCGTTTCTGTACGAACACCCACAGTGGTTCGCGCAGATATTTGCCGAGCTGGAGCGGCGCAAGGTGCCGTTCGAGAAGATCTTCATACCCGACCATTTTTACGACGTGAGTACGCAGCAGATCCCCTTTAAGGTGCTGTTCAATCGAATGAGCCCGTCGGCAAACAGCCGTCAGCATGGCTCCGGAATCTTCCATACCCTGGCCTATCTGGAACATTTGCAGTTGCAGGGTGTGCGCGTCCTCAACGGCGCCAAGGCATTCCGCTACGAAATATCCAAGGCCGGCCAAGCCTCGCTGTTGAAATCGCTCGGTCTGCGCTTCCTGCCGTCGCGCATCATCCACTCGCCCCACCAGGCGCCGGCCGCCGCGGAAGGATTGCGCTATCCCATCATCGTCAAGGCCAACACCGGCGGCAGCGGCAAGGGAATCACGCGCTTCAACACCAAGGCGGAATTGGTTGCGGCGATTGCCGCCGGCCAGCTGGAATTGGGCTACGACAGCGTGGCGCTGGTGCAGGAATTCATTCCCGCGCGAGGCGGCTTCATCACCCGCGTGGAAACCTTGGGCGGCAAGTATTTGTACGCGATCAAGGTGCACCTGACCGGCGAGACGTTTGATTTGTGTCCGGCCGACATCTGTCAGACCTCGACCGGACAAAGCCTGGAAAATGCCTGCGCGGTCGAAGCCTCGAAGGCTGGACTCAAGGTCGAAGGATATGAGGCGCCGGCCAAGGTGACCCAGGACATCGAACGAATCGTCCGGGCTGCCGGCATCGACGTGGGCGGCATCGAATACATCGTCGATGACCGGGACGGCAACATCTACTACTACGACATCAACGCGCTCTCGAACTTCGTGGCGGACGCGCCCCGGGTCATCGGCTTCAATCCCGTTGAGAATCTCGCCGACTACTTGCAGGACGAGGTGCGCCGTGCCGGCTAAGGAAGGTATTCGCTACGGCTATTGGATGCCCGTGTTCGGCGGCTGGCTGCGCAATGTCGATGATGAGCAAATGCAGGCGAGTTGGGAGTACACCAGCAAGCTCGCGCGGCGCAGCGAGGAGATCGGATTCGATCTATCGTTGATCGCGGAACTCAACATGAACGACATCAAGGGCATCGATGCCCCCAGTCTCGACGCCTGGTCCACCTCGGCGGCGCTCGCGGCGGTCACGAAGACGCTGGAGCTGATGGTGGCGGTGCGCCCGACCTTCCACCTGCCGGCGCTCTTCGCCAAGCAGGCCGCGAACATCGATCACATCAGCAACGGCCGTCTTGCGCTCAATGTGGTTTCCTCGTGGTGGGAGCAGGAGGCAAAGATGTATGGCGTCGATTTCGAACGCCACGATGACCGCTACGGGCGAACTTCGGAATGGCTGGATGTGGTCAATGGCGCGTGGTCGCAAAAGACGTTCAATCATGCCGGCAAGTATTACCGCACCGAGAACACCGTGCTCGAGCCAAAGCCGATGCGCTCGCCGCGGCCGCCGATCTACGCGGGCGGCGAATCAGAGGCGGCGAAAAATCTCATCGCACAAAAGTGCGATGCCTACGTCATGCACGGCGATTCTCCGGAGCATGTGTCCGCGAAGATCGCCGACATGAGCGCGCGGCGCGAGAAATTCGGGCTCGGGCGCATGCAGTTCGGTGTTGCGGGCTACGCATTCACGCGAAAATCCGAGGCCGAGGTGGCCAGGGAAGTCGAGCGCATCACCGACGTCAAGCAGAATGCCAAGGGCTACGCCAACTACCAGCAATGGCTGCAGGGCACGCAGCTCGAGCAAAAGATGTCGATTCAGGAATACTCCGTGTCGAACCGCGGATTGCGTTCCGGCCTCGTGGGGACTCCCTCGCAAGTACAGGACCAGATCG
Source organism: Steroidobacteraceae bacterium (assembly GCA_035488895.1). Taxonomy (GTDB): domain Bacteria; phylum Pseudomonadota; class Gammaproteobacteria; order Steroidobacterales; family Steroidobacteraceae; genus Bog-1198. Next base: position 34,220 of record DATHKV010000100.1, on the reverse strand, counting down.
GCAAGTTCGAAGAGGTGGGCGTCGATCTTCTGTTGCTGCAGTTCAGTCCGCAGCTGGAAGAAATGGAAAGATTCAGCGACAGCGTCATTTCCTAGGAGCCGGCGTTGGCGCCGCGAAACTCTGAGCGGCCGCTGGCGCTGCGCTGCGGGGCTTTCGGCGACATGGTACTGCTGACCGCGTTGATCCGGGTTCTTCACGCGGAATTCCGCACCCCCGTCGATATCGTGACATCCGGACCCTGGAGCGAACCGCTGTTGCACGGGCAACCGGGTGTCGGCGAGATCTACTGCGTACGCAGCCGCAAGACCCCGTACTGGTTGAGTTTGGATCAGCAACGGATCGTAAAGGCATTGCGGGCGCGCGGCCCGGGTCCCACTTGGTTCTGCGATGGCGACCGGGCGGCCATGCCGATACTCGAGCGCGCGGGCTTTCCCAGCCGCTGCATCGTGGATGTGAAGGATCATGCCCTGCTGCCGGGTGAACATGCGACGCAGCAATGGCGGCGCTTCGCGCAAATCATGCCCGCCGCGCTTGGGAGCGCGCCCAACCCTGATATCGAAGCTGTCATTCCGGGCTGCTATCTGCAGGTCACGCAGGCGCAGCGCAGCCAGCTCGACACGTGGCTCATGGGGCGGGGTATGGGCGATCAGCCCCTGATTCTGATGCAGATCGGCAATAAAAGGACCATGCGGCGCGGTCCGCGGCGCCTGGCGGTCAACCATAAGTTTTGGCCCAATGAACGCTGGGCGGAAGTATTGAGATTTTTGCGGCAGCGGCATCCGGGGCACGCGATAGTGCTGTTGGGCACCGGTCCCGAGTATGCGCTCAACCAAGAACTGGCCGCGCTCGCCGGAATCTCAGGCATCCACAACGTCGCTGATGATTTGCCCATACCACGTCTGGTGGCGCTCCTGGACCGGGCCGATGGGCTGGTGACAGTCGATTCAGGTCCCGCTCACGCGGCGGCGGCGGTGGGCTGTCCGCAGGTTGTCCTGTTCGGCAAGGCGTTGCCGTCGCTGTATCGACCCTCGGGCATCGCCGGCGCCGACGTGCGTCTGCTCACGGGTCAGATTGACGGGCACCCAAGCATGTTGGGGATCGATGCACGCAGCGTGATCGATGCGTGGTCCGGCCTCAAGCTGCGCCGCGCTTAAGGGGGGACAGGCGCAGGGCCTGCAGATGCGCGCAGCATGTCCTGCGTCACCAGAACCACGCCGCGTTTGGTGACAAAGAAGCGCCTGGCATCCTCGGCCGGGTCCTGCCCGATCTGCAGGCCATCCGGTATCACACAGCCCTCATCGAGTATGCAGCGCGTAATTTTGCAATGCCGCCCGACGGTCACGCCGGGCAGCAGCACCGACCTCTCGATGGTGCTGGCTTCCTCGATTCGCACGTCGACCGAGAGCAGCGACTCCCGTACGAGGGCGCCCGAAATGATGCAGCCGCCGGCAATCATGGAATTCACCGCCATGCCGCGCCGGCCCGGGTCGTCCAAAACGAATTTCGCGGGCGGTTGCTGCGCCTGGTAAGTCCAGATGGGCCACTGATGATCGTAGATGTTCAGTTCTGGATTGAGCGAAACCAGCTCCATGTTGGCTTCGTAGAGGGCGTCGACGTTGCCCACGTCGCGCCAGTAATTTTGCGCGCGCGTCTCGACATCATGAAACGGATAGGCAAAAACCCGCATGCTCGCGATGGCCGGGGGGATGATATTGCGGCCGAAATCATGATTGGTCGCATCGCTGGCCGCATCCTCGGTCAGCAGTTTCTCCAGCCGGTCGGTGGCGATCACATAAATTCCCATGGAGGCGCGCGCAAAATTCTCATGGCCGATGATCGGATCCGGATCCTGCGGCTTTTCGGCGAATTTCAGCACCCGGTTGTTCTCGTCCGTGGTCATGATGCCGAATTCCTTGGCGCGTTCGATCGGCACGTCCACCACACCCACCGTGATGTCCGCTTCGCGCAGATCGTGATAAGCGATCATCGGGCCATAATCCATTTTATAAATATGATCGCCGGCCAAAATCAGCACATGCGTCGGATGATGCGAGCGGATGAAATCCAAATTCTGATACACCGAATCGGCCGTGCCGCGGTACCAATGCGTCCCGATTTGTTGCTGCGCCGGAATCAACTCCACGAATTCGCCCATCTCGCCGCGCAGATAGCTCCAGCCGCGCTGGATGTGCTGGATGAGCGATTGGGATTTGTACTGCGTCAGCACGGCGATTTGGCGGATGCCTGAATTGACGCAATTCGACAGCACGAAATCGATGATGCGGAACTTTCCGCCGAAGGGCGTGGCTGGTTTGCAGCGATGCTCGGTGAGGGCCTTGAGGCGTTCGCCGCGGCCTCCTGCCATGATCACCGCCAGCGTTCCGCTGGTCAAACGGCTGACATAACGTCCGGTGTTATTGCGGGCAGCGTGTCGCATTGAGCGAAGCCTGACACACTAGAGGCGAGCCTGCACCAGGTTTCTCTCGGTCCGGATGGCTCCTTTGTTAGACTGCTTTCCATGACGGCATTGAAGCTGTGCATGCTGAGTTCCGAGATGGTTCCGTACGCAAAGACCGGCGGTCTGGCGGACGTCACCGGGGCATTGGTCAGCAATCTGGGCGCGATTGGCTACAATGTTCGTGCGTTCATGCCGCTGTATTCCGACGTGCGCCGCAATCACCCCTCACTTAAGCCGGTGCTCGGTGCGCAGCGCCTGGCGCTTTCCGTTGGGGATACGGAATACCGGTTCTCCCTGCTCACGGAGGACTACCCGGGAAGCGATATTCCGGTGTATTTCATCGATTGCCCGACGCTGTTTGACCGCGGTGCCTTGTACACCACCGATCCGGACGAGCATCGGCGCTTTCTACTGTTTACCCGCGCCGTGCTCGAGAGCTGCCGGCGCTTAGGGTTCACGCCGGATATATTTCATTGCAATGACTGGCACACGTCATTCCTGCCGTTGTACTTAAAGACGCTGTACCGCTCCGATTCGCTCCTGGGCCAGGCCAGGTCATTGCTGACCATTCACAACATAGGTTATCAGGGCGTCATGCCGAGCGCCGCGGCCGCGGATTTGAGCCTGGGCGCAGCCGGCTCGCTGCTCGATCAAAGCGACATCGCGCAAGGAATCATCAACCCCTTGAAGACGGGGATCCGATACGCGGATGCAGTCAGCACCGTCAGCCCGACCTATGCGCGCGAAATTCGAGATACCCCTCTCGGCATGGGTATGGAAGATACCCTGCGGCAGCGTGCCGATCCGGTCTTTGGGATATTGAACGGCGTCGATTATCGCGAGTGGGACCCACGGCACGATCCGCATCTCAGCGCGCACTTCAGTCCGCAAGATTTGCGCGGCAAACTCATCAACAAGGAGATGCTGATCGCGACGCTGGGACTGAAGATGTCGACCTCGCAGCCCCTGATCGGCATGGTGACGCGGTTGGCCGAGCAAAAAGGCATTGATCTGCTGTTCGACTCGATGCCGCCGCTGCTGCAGGCGAGGGATTTTGGACTGGTCGTGCTGGGCAGCGGCGAACCAAGATATGCCGGGTTCTTCGAGAGTCTGGTGCAGCGGTTCCCCGGCCGCGTGAGCTACGGCTCCGGGTTCGATGAACCTCTTGCCCACCTGATCGAGGCCGGCTGCGACATGTTTCTCATGCCCTCGCGGTACGAACCGTGCGGCCTGAATCAAATGTACAGCCTGCGGTATGGAACGATTCCGGTTGTACGCAATACCGGAGGACTTGCGGACTCGGTGCAGCACTTCGATCCGAGCACCGGCCGAGGCACGGGTTGCATGTTCAATGACTATGATGCGCCGGCCGTAACCTGGGCCATCAACACCGTTCTCGATTGGTATGCCGCTGCGCGCAGCTGGCAGCCTCTGATGCAAAATGCCATGGCAAAGGACTATTCCTGGACCCGGCAAATCAAAGAGTACGATTCGTTGTACCGCGGCTTGATCAAGGCTTGAGCCGAAGCAGCGCGTAGCGGCGCCCATTGCGCACCGCATAGTTCTCCACCGGTATCAAGCCGGCCGCCTGCATCCAGTCCCGGGTTTGCGCCCTGCGCGGCTGCGCGCGCCAGGGCAATCGCAGCGCCGACCGCGCCGGCAGTTGCACCAGGAAGAAACTGTCGGGAGCCGCGGCCGCCGCCGCCCGCATTCGATCCATCGCGGAGGCGTCGAGCGGTCCTGAGATCTTTCCGACCGACTTCCTCGCGTACATGTCAATCACGGCTCGCGTGGTTTCGTCGGGCGCGAGCAGGATGAGCGGTCTTCCAGCGGTATCCCGTTCGACGGCGCGGCCGACGTACGCCAGGTTCTGCCAGGCGTCGACTCCGCGGTATACCTGGGAGGCAGGTCCGATGAGCAGGGCACAGTAGGCGAGCAGCAGCGCCCATTGCGCCAACACGGTCTGATCGCGGGCGGCAGTCCACGCGCGCGCCGCCAATACCGCGGCAGCGAGCAGGCCGGCGCCGGAAACTGCCACATAGAGCGAGTGAGGAGACAGGCTGCTCCAATCGTCGGCGCCGATGATTGCGAGGGCCCCGGTAAATACGCCGACGCCGAGCAGCAGCAGAACCGCGGTGGCGCGCAGTGCCCGCTGATCCCAGAGGTCGGGGCCGGGCAAGATTTCGCGCGCCCACCAGGCGAGCAGGAGTGCGACTCCTGGAAGGGCGGGAGCGAAATAAATGTTTCGCGCGGTCGCCGCCAGCGACAGCAGCAGCAGCGGCGGCAGCGACGCGGCCAGTGCAAAGCGCACGGCGCGATTGTCGTGCAGTGAAGTTTGGCGTTGCCGCCAGGCGCGCCGCGCAGCTGCAATGACCAGCAACGTCCACGGGAATAGATACAGGGGCAGCTCCATCAGGTATTTACCCGGAAAATTGCGGTGCGCCGCCGCGTATTGCAATTCGGGCGGCGCGTCGACGGCGGAGAAGCGCCCGACCAGGTTGTTCCAGAAAAACACCTTCAGGTGCTCCGTTCCGTCTTCGCCGCGGTACACGAACCACACCCAGGTGAGAATGAGCGCAGCTTGAAGCAGCAAGCCCGCATACAACTCCCACCGGAACAGTTCCCGCCAGCGCTTCTCCAAAATGCTCAATGTCAGTATGGTCATGGCGGGGACCATCCAGGCGACCGCACTCTTGCTCAAGAATCCCAACCCCAATGCGGCGTGCATCAGGAGATAGCCGCGCAAACGCTCGTGACTGCCCGTGGCATAGAAGCCGATGTACGTGCCGAGCAAGGCGACCGACACGGTCGCGAGCAACGGTGCATCGGTCGCCAACCAAATCGCGACTTGGTAGGACAGCAGGAAGGTGCTGACGGCGGCCGCCGCCACCAGCCCTGCGTAACGGCCCGCGCTGCGAGACGCCAGCAGGCCGACACTGAGCGCGGTGATCAAGGCGTACAGCAAGTTGGGCAGTCTTGCGGCCCACGCCTGATCACCCAGCGCCCTTATGGGCAGCGCGGCCAGCCAGTACGTCAAAGGCGGTTTTTCACAGAACGGCTCGCCCGCCAACAAGGGCACGGCCTTGTCCGCCTGCCAGCTCATGCGCCATGAGATGTCCGCCTCGCGCGGTTCGTCCGGGGTCCAATAGCCGCGGCCAAACATGCCGACGCACCAGCTCAGCAGCAAGGCGCTCGCAATCCATGCAATCAATGTTCCGGGGCTATTCGACAGACCGAAGCGCATTTGCCGACTATACTTCACGCCGCCCTTGCCTGGACGAAGCGCTCCATTCAAAGTAGGCCGTCCAAAAAGAACCACGGTGGTACGTGATCGAACAATTTTGCGATTGGTTGTCGAGGACGAATATCAGCGTCGCGTTTCAATCGGCGAATTGGTTCGTTCCGGTGGTGCAAACGGTGCATATCATCGCGATCGCGATCCTCCTGACCTCCGTTTACGTCGTAAGTTTTCGGCTCATCGGATTGACGCGCAGCGCGCAGACGCTGGCAGCGCTCACGGCGCGGTCCACGCCCTGGGTCTGGATCGCGCTTTGCGTGTTGCTCGGCACGGGCATCCTGCTCACGATCACCGAGCCGGCGCGTGAGCTGCTCAATTGGGTCTTTCGCGTGAAAATGCTGCTGGTGTTGGCGCTCGCCGGGATCTTGCTCCTCGTGCAGAGCCGCACGCGGCGCAACCCCGACTATTGGACGCAATCCGCGCCGCGCCGCCGCGCCGCGCGTGCCGTCGGCATTGTGGCGGTTGTCATCGGCGCAGGGATCGTGACCGCCGGGCGCTGGATTGCCTATGTCTGATCGGCAGCGGGAGTTTTAGGCGCATGGCCCTGGAACAAGCGCTTACCAAGCTGCAGGATCTGAATTTTCCCACTCAGATCCGCGAGTCGGTATGGATGTTTCCGACCATCGAAACCGTGCATGTGTTTGCCCTGGTTCTGGTGGTGGGCAGCATCATGACCGTGGATCTGCGGCTCTTAGGGTTAACCAACAAGGAGCGTCCCTTCAGCCAGGTGGCCGCCGAGATGCTGCCCTGGACCTGGGCGGCCTTTGGCGTAGCCGCGCTGGCCGGCCTGTTGATGTTTTCATCCAAGGCGCTGATCTATTACGCCAATATTCCATTTCGATTGAAAATGATGTGCCTGCTGTTGGCAGGCACCAACATGGTGCTGTTCCACTGGCTGGGGGTCCGCCGTCTTGCAACGTGGGATCGTCAGCAGCCGCCCTGGTCGGCCAAGCTGGCCGGCGGCGCATCGCTGCTGTTGTGGACCACGATTGTCGCAGCCGGCCGCTGGATCGGCTTTACGACTTGATCGCGCAGGCCTTGCGAGTCACTCGGCGGTAACCGAGGATTGCGCCCGTCATGCAAACGGCGGTGACGCCCGCCATCAACAGCAGCATGAATGCATCCCATCGGGGTCGAACCCGCAACGGTGCTGCGAAGTCCAGACGGTGCAATCCTTGGTGCAGCCAGCGATAGCCCTGAGCCTGCGCGTCGAATTTCGCCACCAGCATTCCAGATACGGCATCCAAGTAATAGCGCGTACCGGAAGCAAGTACCGTGCGGTACACGGGAAGGGTGACCTGCTCTTGATGGTGGCTGAAGTAAAAGTTGTCCGCTTGCGTCAAGAGTTCAGGCGCCGCGCCTTGCAAGGCGCCGGACAAGAAGTCCAGGTCAGAAGCGCCCAAGGGCGCGGGCGCGCCGTCCGCATCGAGGCGCTGAACCTCGCCGCTCGCGGAGTGCGCGATGAAGTACAGCCTACCGTTCAGGGGCGCCGCCTTGAGCGCCACCGCAATCGGATGCGCGTTCGCCAAGGATTGCAGTGCCGCCGCAAGCCGCGCGGCGGGAATTGCAGGTGCTCCGCGTATCCTTGCGGCTTCGGCTTGCGCGCCGCCGCCTTCCAGCCATCCCCAGGGATTCATGGACAGGAGGCCGCTCAGGACCCAGGTCAATGCGAAAAGTCCGAACACCAGTCCGGCGACGTGATGCCACAGGTTGAATCCGACATACGGCGACCAGCGGCCCGCCGGCTGCGCGGCCATCTGCCGTACGCCGAGATAAATCCCGATGCCGGCCAGAAAGCAGCCGAGAAGCGAGGCGTAAATCACGATCTGGCTCCAAAGCCCGGCGTGGCGCCGCAATTCAGTGAAGTACAGCCAATGCGGAACCGCGCCCAGCCAGTTCCAGAAGCGTTCGCGAGCGGTGGTTATCTGCACCGCCCGGCCGCTGATGCTCGAGACGTAGAGCTCCGTGCCCGCGGCGTCACCCAATGAGAATCGATACAACGGGCGCTGTGAGTTGAAGTCGCCCGACACGGTCCATTGGTCATGGTCGATGAGGCCGAGCTCCCGGGGTTCTGCTTGCGCGCCCGCGGTGAAGCGACGGGCGATTTCGGTCGCCTGCCGGGCGGTGACGTTCTCGATCCAGGAGCCCGTCAACAGATCGATTGGCCGCACATCCTGCGAAGCGCCCAAGAACAACACCGGCCGTCCGGCCAGCATCTCAATCGTGGAGCCGCCGGCGGTCTCGAGGCTGGTGCGCTGCGCCTCAGGAATCTTGCAGCAGCCGCTCCAGGCAATCGGCTCGAGAGCTTCCAGGCGTGCGCTCCCGGCCAAAGCAGGGTAGCTGACATACATCATCACGACGCCCGACAGACACCACATCACCATCAGGACGCCCACGCCAATGCCCAAATAACGATGCAGCAGCAAGATGAGGCGAGCCATGGTGCCTATATATCACGCGCCCGCCGCGATCCCGTGGACGCTGCCCTTAAAACGAGAAGGTGTAATTGACGCCGAACGTGCGCGGCAGCGCTCGATTGTGAACGACATAGGCATCTCCCGAAGCATCGTCGACGCCGTGTCCGAGCGCCGATGAATACTTCTGATCGAATGCGTTGTTCAAATGCAGATCGACCCGATGGTGGCGTCGTGGGTCCAGAAACAGCCGCGTCCCCAAATCCACCACGGTGTAATTGCCGTAGCCAAATCGGCCGTTGCCGGATCCCAAGGGCTCGTCATCGACGTCGCCCAGGTGAACGAGGTTGACGCTCGCTCCGTAAGGCGCGCCTTCCGGGTGATAGTCGAAACCCAGCTTCATTTGAGTCACGGGAATCTGCTTGAATTGCACGTCGGACCCGGTTACGCGGGTCTTGTTGTAGACGGCGCTGAAGTTTGCCGACAGCGAGCTGGTGATTGAGCCATCCAAGGTCAGCTCGACGCCGCGTGTGGTCACGGTGCCGGGCACATTGCCAAACACATCCTGATCGGTGTTCGGGTCGAAGGTTTCATAATCGATGAGATTCTTGATATCCCGATAGAACCCGATCAGTTCCCATTTTATCGACGCGGCACCGATCCCTGCGACACCGCCCACCGATAAATTGGCATTGGTGCTGGTCTCGGGTTTGAGATTCGGATTGCCTCGTTCGTCCTCCGGATCATTCGCGAAAAGTTCCTCGGCCGTGGGCAGCCTGAACGCGGTTCCGAAATTCGCGCGCACATACAAGTCGTTCGAAAAGTCATACTGTCCGCTGCCGTTCCAGACCACGGCAGACTCTCCGACACTGGGGATGTTGTAGCGCAGTCCGGCGGCGAAGTGCGCGTTCGGGATGAGGTCCGGCGTCGTACGGATTTGACCGAAAAACGCATTCACGTGTTCGGTCTGCTGTTGGATCACGAGCGCGGCGTCGCGGCCCGAGTAGTTTTGGAAATCGTAGCCCGCCAGATACTCGAAGCCGCGGTTGACGGCAATCTGCGTCAACAGATTGATCCCGTAGTCCTTGAATCCCCAGAAGTCGTGGTCGTCGATCGTGGTCAGCGCCCCGGGAGTACCGATGACATTGTCGAATTCGGTGTAGTGCGCATACCACCAATGGTAGTAGTCCTTGATATAGAGCTTGAATTCGTCGCTCGGCGCATAGTCCAGCTTGACGCTGACCAAGTCATCGTTGCGCTGGTTGTACGCGATCGCAGTCAGCTCCGGTTGCGCGAAGTCGAGATTGGCGTTGGTATGGTCGTATGCGGCGGTGACCGTGAGTTTGTCGGTGAAATCGTAGGCGTACTTGCCGCCGACGGACGTGACCTTGTAAAAGCGGCGCCGGTCTGTGCCGCTGGGCTGGAACTCCGAGTCGGGAAACGGTTCGATCCCCGGTGCTTCGTTGTGGATTGCATAGACGACGAAGTGGTTGCTGCCGATGGAGTCGCGATAGAAGCCGCTGTATTGCTGCGCCTGGTTGGTGTCGTAGCCGACACTGACGGCGCCATCGGGTTGATCGGAGAATCCCTTCGTGACGATGTTGATGGCGCCCGCGACGGCTTGCGTCCCGTAGAACAACGCCTGGCCTCCGTTCAAGACTTCAATGCGGTCGATCATGCCCGCGGGCAGCGTATCGAGCGGCGTCGTGCCGGCGTACAGCCGGTTGTTGATGCGGATCCCATCGACGAGCCAGAGAACGTCCGTGGTACGCGAGCCCTGCAGGGAAATCTGCACATAATCGAAGGGCCCGTTTCGCGGACTGATATAGAGGCCGGGAGCCAGGGCCTCGAGCGCGCCGGCGACGTCGAGATAGCCGCCGTTTTGGATTTTGGCGGCCGAAATGGTGTCGACCCGCGTGCCGTATTGGGAAAGCTGCTGCGGCAGCTCATCTTCCAGGCTCTTGGCGGTGACGACCACTTCGTCAAGCGCCGCCGTGCCCTGTGCTTGTGCGTAATGCGCACCGATTGCCGCCCAGCCGCAGGCAGCATAGACACTCAACTTCATCCCGACATCTCCCGATTTTTTTCTGGCGGTCGACTGGACCGGGCGCAAGTATTCCACACTCTCGCCGGGCCGCGGGAACTCCGCCCGCTTTTTAGCCGTGAATTCCGCTCTACGGAACGAATGCGACAAAGCCCTGCGCTATGATTGCCCGGATGCGCGTTGCCGTGGTCATCCTCTTGTCACTGCTCATCGGCGCGGCCGTTTTCGCGGAGAGCAGCTATCTCGAACGAAAGCTGTTGCGCGCCGACCCCGATGCGTTGCCCGGGGACGCGACGCTGCTGCGATTCGCGATCGGCCGGGGAGAGCCTTTGTTTACGGCGCATTGCGCGGCGTGCCACGGCGCGACGGGCGCGGGCGATCCCGCCAAGGAAACGCCGAATTTGACGGACGGCGATTGGCTGTACGGCACCGGCCGGGTGACGGACATTGAAAGGGTGATCGACTATGGAATTCGCTCGGGTAATTCCCGGGCGTGGAATCTTGCCATCATGCCGGCCTATGCGCGCCCGACACCCAGTCCGGCCGACAAGAATATTCAGCCCCTCTCACCTGGGGATATCGCCGGGCTGATCGAGTTTCTGATGCGCCGGCAAGGCCGTCCCGCCGATCAGGATGCGGCAGCACAGGGCGCGGCGCTTTTCGCCGGACATGCGGGCTGCTATGACTGCCACTCGCTGGACGCCAAGGGCGATTCCGCGATCGGCGCCCCCAACCTGACCGACGCAATCACGCTTTACGGAGACGGCAGCCGCGAAGCGCTTTTCATGTCGATCGCCTACGGCCGCCAGGGCGTATGCCCGGCGTGGATCAAACGTCTGAACCCCGCCGGCATCCGCGAGCTGGCGTTGTATGTCCATTCCATTTCACATCCCGGTGCGATTCAAAATGCCCACTGACCCCAAATCCGACGCGCCTTCCTGGCGCAATGCTGCGCAGATCAGCAACACGCGCTCGTTTGTACTGATGACCTGCGGCGTTCTGCTCGGTCTCGCCCTGGCGGGTTACTCGCTCTTCACGGCGCGCAGCGCATCGACGCTCATCGTTCCCGGCGAGGATGTCGCGCTGGTCAATCAGCAACCCGTGTCGCGGGCCGACTTCGTGGCGTTGCTGCAGACCCTGTACGGCATCGACTTGAGCCATGCCACCCTGGAGCAGCGCCACAAGGTGCTCGATGACATGATTCGCGAAGAACTGTTCGTGCAGAGAGGCAAGGAACTGGATGTCGCATCGACGGATCCGGACGTGCGCAGCGCGCTGGTGAACGCGGTGGAACTGGAGATCTCTGAGAACGCGATCACCGCGCAGCCGAACGAGGCGGCGCTGCGGCAGTTCTACGCGACGCACCAGGATCGCTATGTCAGTGAAGGGATCATGAGCGTGAGGGATTGGGTGTTCCCCGCAACGGCGCTGCCCGACCTGCCGGGCGACCCGACGGCGCTCAAATCGGCCATCCGCGATCCTCAGGCACTGGCGCGCCTCAATGGCCAGGACTCGGGCAGGACTAAAGGCGATGAATTTTATTTCGCCGCCAAGATACATCTCGGCGATCAGCTCTTCGCCGCGGCCAGGGCCTTGTCGGACGGCGCCCTTTCGGCACCCATCCGCATGCCTGACGGCGTCCACGTTCTCGACATGGAAAAAAACAAGCGTCCGGTTCCTTTCGACTTCGCAGCGGCACGTACGCAGGTGTTGAGCGACTATCGCAACCAGGCGATCGAACGCTCGAAGGCCAGCGGTGAGTCATTCTTGCGCAAACGCGCCAACGTGCTGATCGCGGACGATTTGCGTTGAAGCAGGCGGCGTTCGTCATTCTATTTTGTGCGGCTGCGTGCCTGTCGCAGCCGGTCTCCGCGCATGTGCGCAGTCAGTCTCATTCGGTTTGGGAAATCAACGGTCAATTCGTCGATGTGGTCGTGACGATTCCGGACATCGAGGCCAAGCGCCTGGCGAAGGATGCCGGTTCAGTCACAGGGGAACGGGTTCGGGACTACCTGACACCGAAAATCTACGCACTCGCCGACGGCAAGCGCTGCGAGCTCATCCCGCCGGTGGAAATATTATCGGCGCTGAGCGGATTCAGTAAGTTCGACTTTACCTTCAAGTGCGCGGCAGGCGCCAACCTGCAGATCCATTTCGGCGCCTTCTTTGATCTGGTGGCCAGTCATACCAACTTTGCACAGGTGCAAAACGCGGCGACCGGCGAATTTACCGAGCAGCTGATCACCAACGAACATCAAACGATCGACGTGACGGGCGCGGAGGGCGGCCGCCTCAAGAATGCCAGCTTCTTTGAGTTCATACGCATGGGAATGATGCACATCTTCACCGGCGTCGACCACATGTCGTTTCTGTTGGGACTGGTGTTGATCTCCAGGCGGCTTCGCGATCTGGTGTTCGTGGTGACGGGGTTCACGATCGGACACAGTTTGACGCTGGCCTTGGCCGTCACCGGCGTGTTGAGGCCGCACGCAGAATACATCGATGCCTTGGTCGCGCTCACCATCGCATTGATCGGCGCGGAAAACATCGTGGTTCAGACGAGGCAGCCCAGGCTGATTGCCTTGGGCGTCGGCGGCTGCTTGGGATTGATGGCGCTGTGTCAGTTTCTTGGATTCGGCGGATTGCCGAGCCTTTTGCTGCTGGGCGCGGGATTATTCACGGCGAATTATCTGCTCATCTCAGGCAACATACGCGATGCCGGCCGATTGCGGATTCTGGTGACACTGGTGTTCGGCCTGATACATGGCTTCGGTTTTGCCGCCGACCTGCTGGAACTGCAGCTGCCGACCCAGCGGCTGGCCGAGCTTCTCGTCGGTTTCAACCTGGGCGTGGAAATCGGCCAGCTGGCGCTGGTGGTGGGAGCGACGTTGCTGGTGCTGGGATTGAAGCGCTTCCAGCTCGCGTTGCCGCGCCCCATCGTGGTCGACGTGGCATCGAGTTTTCTCGTGGCTTTGGGTGTGTTCTGGTTTGTCAGCAGAAGCTATGCATAATCCCAGAATAATCAGCGTCTTGCTTTTGCTGCTGCTGGCCGCGATGTTCGTGATCTCGCTGCTGGCGGGGCGCGTGTGGCTGCCGATCGCTGACGTGTGGGACGGCCTGTGGTCGAAGGATGCCAATCTCGCTGCGACCATCGTGACGCAGCTGCGGCTGCCGCGAGCCATTCTCGCGCTCGAGGTCGGCGGGGCTTTGGGAATGTCCGGCGCCGTGCTGCAGGGAGTGACGCGCAACCCCTTGGCAGAGCCGGGATTGTTGGGCGTTTCGGCGGGCGCCGCCCTCGGCGCGGTGATCGCCGTCTACTTTGGCTTCGCGACGCATTTCATGACCGCCGCGCCGCTGCTGGGATTGCTGGGCGCGTTGCTCGCGAGCGTGCTGACCTTTGCTTTGGGGCGCGGCGGCGGAACAATCACGTTGGTGCTCGCCGGCGCCGCCGTGTCCGCGCTGGCGGCGGCAGGAATCGCGATGGCCCTGAATCTCGCGCCCAATCCGTATGCGGCCTATGAAATCATGACATGGCTGATGGGTTCGCTGTCGGATCGCAGCTGGACCCATGTGGTGCTGGTGACGCCGTTCATTTTGCTCGGCTGCGCCATGTTGCTGTTCACCGCGCGAGGCGTGGATGCGTTGGCCCTGGGCGAGGCGCAAGCCCAGAGCCTGGGCGTTAATCTTGGGAGGCTATACTTTCTGGCGGTGTTCGGCACGGCGCTGGCCATTGGAGCGTCCACGGCGGTGACGGGCGTGGTGGGATTCATTGGATTGGTCGCTCCCCACGTGGTGCGGCCGCTGCTGGGCCATCAACCCAGCCGCATCCTGTTTCCGGCCGCGCTGAGCGGAGCGCTGCTGCTGTTGTTCAGCGACGTTGCAACCCGCTTGATTCATGTGGGAACCGAATTGAGGCTTGGCGTATTGACCAGTTTGATTGGGACGCCCTTTTTCTTTTGGCTCGTCGTGCGGCTGCGCAAGACGGCACCGTAATAACACGAAGGAGAATTCTTGTGACACAGCATGTTGTGGCGGAAAAGGCCGATAAGATCCTGACGCTCACGCTCAATCGGCCGGACAAGAAAAACGCACTGACCCGCGCGATGTACCAGACGCTGGCCACGGAGATCGCCAACGCCGACAGCGACCCGGGTGTTCGCTGCATTTTGATCAAGGCCAACGGCGACATGTTCACCGCCGGCAACGATCTGGCCGATTTTGCGGCAGTGGGCAATTCAACGGCGGCGCCCACGCCTGCGGATGCGAATCCGCTGCTGCCGGCGCTCGCCAAAGCGCGCACGCCGATCGTGGCCGCCGTCAATGGCCGTGCGGTCGGTGTGGGCGTCACCATGCTCCTGCATTGCGATATGGTCTACCTCGCCGAGGACGCGTTGCTGATCGCGCCGTTCGTCAATCTCGCGCTGGTACCGGAGGCGGGCTCGAGCCTGTTGATGCCGCTGCGAATCGGACATGCACGCGCGTTTGAAATGTTCGTGCTCGGCGAACCCGTGAACGCGGACACGGCCGTGAACTGGGGAATCGCGAATCGCTCGGTGCCGCAGGCAGCACTGCACTCGACTGCGCGCGCGACCGCCATCGCCATCGCCGCGCGCGCACCGGCGTCCGTGGTCGCGACCAAATCGCTGATGCGCGACGAGGCCGTGTTGTTGGCGCGGATGAGCCAGGAGTCGGGCCATTTTATCCGCCAGCTCAAATCCGCGGAGTTCAAAGAGGCTTTTGCGGCGTTCTCCGAACGCCGGGCACCGGATTTCAGCCAGTTCGGGTGATGAACCGGAAGCTGCAATCGGCAATGGGTTGGGCGCTGCTGCTCTGGGGGGGTGCCGCCGCGGCCGCGGATCCGGGCCCTCAGCATGTGATGTCGCTCAGCATGTGCACGGACGATCTGCTGCTCGAACTGTTGCCGCCGGAGCGGATTGCCTCGGTATCGTATTACGCGCGCGATCCGACTATTTCTTATCAGTGGCCGCAGGCCGCGAAGGTACGGATCAATTGGGGTACGGTCGAGGAGGTGCTTGCCGAAAAGCCGGATCTGGTGCTCGCCGGAACCTACACCACGCCGGCGGCGCGGGCGCTTCTGACGAAACTGCACTGGCCCTTGCTCGAAATCGCGCCCGCGGCGGATTTCGACGAAATCCGCGCCGTGACGCGCCAGGTCGCCCGCGCTCTTGGGCGAGAGGCGACCGGCGAAGCCTTGATCGATAAAATGGATGCGACGTTGCGTGAGCTGGCGGCCTCCAGACCGCCGCAGCTCATCCGCGTCGCGGCGTGGGGCGAGGGGGGCTCGATTCCCGGCAAAGGCACCATGTTCGACGCGATTCTCAACGCCGCGGGCGGCGTCAATGTCGCATCATCGCTCAGCGGGGAGTACACGTCCTTCGACGTGGAACAGCTGCTCGCGGCACAACCGGACATCCTGGCCTACGCCAGTAATATCAGCGACACCCCGGGGCTCAATACCGATCTGGCGCAGCATCCCGTGATCCGCAAGCTGTATTCGCGCCGGCGCGTTACCTACCCCAGCGCCGTCTACAGCTGCGGCGTGGTCGAGAGTGCCGATGCCGCCGTGGCGCTGCGGGCCAATCTCTTAAAAGCGATGCGCGGCTCATGAGCATTCTCGACGCGTCGCACCTCTGCGTCAGCCGCGCTTCGCGCGCCATCCTCGATCATGTCTCGCTGCATGCCGAGTCCGGGGACTTTGTGGCGATCATCGGTCCGAACGGCGCCGGCAAGTCGACGTTGCTGTCGGTGTTGGCGGGATTGATGAAGCCGGATTCGGGGACGGTCGCGCTGGACGGCATCTCCATACACGCGCTGTCCCGCGGAAAATTGGCGCAGCGGCGCGCTTATCTGCCGCAAAATCCCCGCTGCGAATGGCCGATTTCGGTGGAACGATTGGTGGCGCTGGGACTGACACCGACATTGCCGGCGTTGGGTGGGTTGCCGGCAAGCTTCGGCCCGCGGATTACACAGGCTCTGGCGGCGTGCGACCTGCTCGAGCATCGCGATCAGCCTGCGACCACGCTGTCAGGCGGAGAACTCGCGCGCGCCATGCTGGCCCGTGCGCTCATTGCCGATCCCGACGTGCTGATCATCGATGAACCCATCGCCGGTCTGGATCCACGGCACGCGCTCGATACCGCGCACCGGCTTAAGGAGCTCGCGAAATCCGGCAAATTGGTGATCGCATCAATCCATGACCTCACCCTGGCGGGCCGCTATGCCAGCCGAATCTTCGCGCTGTCGAATGGCCGCGTGCAGGGCGACGGCGAGACGGCGACAACGCTGACGCCCGCGCTGATACGTTCGGCGTTTGACGTGGAGGCCTGCGTGTCGGGTACACCCGGCAACGTCTACGTCGACTATGCGCTGCCGCCTTGAGTTGGCTGCGTGCTTACGGCGGCCCCGTCAGGGACGTGAATGCGGCGGTGATCGTCAAAATGAATGCGCCAACACTGATTTCCGCCGCGAGCGAGCGTCGAAACAGCGCCACGGCCCGCTTCTCCCGGCCCAGAAGCCTGGGCGTCAGGCGCAATTTATTCCACGCGGCAAGTGCCAAGAGGACGGCGACCGCGAGCAGCTTGATCGACATCAGACGTCCGTAGCCGCTGGTCAACAGCTGTGCCGGGCTGCTGATCAACATCAGCAGCAGGCTCACACCCGCCGCCAGCAGGAGCGCAACGACTCGGAGCGCCAGTTTTCCAAAGCGCGCCGCCGCTGCCGCGATTTGCGGCTCATTGCCGCCCGCCACAATCACCCACAGGGACGGCAGGGCGCCGAGCCAAAACGCCGCGCAGAGCAGGTGCAGGCAGAGCATCAAACTGGGTGCGATATTCGGCGTCAATGCGTGGATGTGACCGATCCACGCGAAGGACGTTGCTGCGATGATGCCGCCGAGGATGGCGGGTCCGCGCAGGACGGGATTCGGCGAGAGGGCGAGCAGCGCGAGACAAAGTCCGATGATTCGCGCGCCGGTGGCCCGGCCTTCGCCCGCGCCTAAAACCATGCGCGCAAAGCTGCTGTCGAACATGCCCGCAACGTCTCCGCTCATGGATCCTGAGAGCAGCGCGATTCTGCATACGCTGATCAGTACGGCAGTGCCGATGAGAATTCCGATGAGGCGCCGGATGACGGTGCGCTGACCCTCCCGCAGCAGCGTGTTGCAATATGCAAGAAAGAAAATCGCGCCGGCCGCGCCAAGCGTCGCCGCATACATGGCTGCCTTCGCGAACACGCCCGCGACGTCCCAGCCGCTGATCTCCATGCGTCTTAGTCGGCCGAGCCGCTACGCGCCGATCGAGAAGGCAAAGGATCCCTTGGTGACATGCCCGTCATCCTCCGCCAGCGCGGACCAGTGCACGGTATAGTTTCCCGGAGAAAGCGCCGGCAGCGTAAGCGTAAACGTTTGCCCCGCCTTGGCGTCCTTGTCCAGCGGCACGGGAATCTCCTGGCCATCGCGCACCAGCTTCAATACAGCAAGCCGCGCAGCTTCGTTGAAATTGAGCGTCAGCGTTTTCGGCGCCTGCGTCAATTTGGCATTGTTCGCCGGGGTGGAGCTTTGCAGTTTCGCATGCGCCATGCAGGGCGCGGCAGCGACGACGCCGCAGAGAGCCAGGGCCAGGAGTGCGCGCTTGAGCATAAATAAGGTCCCGTTCGTGTCGAAGTCAACGACGTACAATATACTGGCACCAATGATTCTCTATGGCTACGGCTTGAGTTCGGCATCGTACCGGGTGCGAATTGCCATGGCGCTCAAGAATCTTAAATACACGTCGGTCATCAAGAACCTGCGTTCCGGCGAGCATCGGCTGTCGGAGTTCCTGCAGATCAATGTTCAAGGCTTCGTCCCCGCACTGGGGTTGGACGATGGCGTGGTGCTGACGCAATCGGTGGCCATCATCGAATACCTCGATGAGCTGCATCCCGAGCCGCCCTTGCTCCCCGCCGAGCCTCTGGCTCGTGCGCGGGTCCGCGCACTGACCCAGGCAATCGCCTGCGACATCCACCCGCTCAACAATTTGCGGGTGCTGCGTTATCTGGAAGACAAACTGGTGCTGGACAAACAGACTCGCGACACGTGGTACCGGCATTGGGTCGGCGTCGGATTTGATGCCTTGGAGCGATGGCTGGCGCGGGACGCGGCGACGGGCCGGTTCTGCCATGGCAATGCTCCGACGATGGCGGACATCTGTCTGGTGCCGCAGGTATTCAATGCGCGGAGGTTTTCCGTCGACATGGACGCCTTTCCCCGAATTTTGGCGATCGATGCCGCGTGCCGCGAATTGCCGGCCTTTCAGACGACCGCGCCGGAGGCGCCGGCCTAGTCAAGAAGTCTTGACAACGGTGTTGAAAACCAGCGATTGGAGCCCTGAAAGGCGGATTTCAGAAGCGGTAGCGCAGGAACAGCAGCCGCAGCCCAAGCCGGGCATCGGTCAACTGCCCCCACAGGGGATGGCGAGGCGCGAAGGTCTTGCCCATCACGAGGCTCAAGCGAGCGTCGCCGATTTGTCTGCCCGAGAGTTGCGGTGCGAGCGACAGGAATTGCTCATCCAAAAGATGTTCTTCATAGAATTGGCCAAGCAATCGAGGACCGCCTTCGACGAGGATGCGTTTGGCCGGCACGACCCGATGGATCTCGTCGAGAATGTGCGCCGCGGAAATGTTGGCTGCCTGGCGGCGGATCGCCCGTATCTGGACTGAATCGGGAACCCTGCGCTTGAGCAACTGTTTCGCGCCGCGCGTCGTCGTGATGATGATCACCGGCGTCCTGCCCGATGCGAAAACCGGCAAGCGCAAGTCGACCGAACCCATGGCGCTGACGATCACATTCAGCGCTGCGGAACGCTTGCCCATCGCGGCTTCAAGCCGGGCGTAGTCGCCTTTAAGCTCTGGGCAGATGGCTGCCGGAATCCAGACGTGCTCGGGGTCGGCGGCGAGCGTACCGGAACCGACGATCACCGTATCGGCGGCGGCGCGCAGCAACCCCATCACCATGCGATCTTGAGCGCTGAATCCGCTGATGTCGCCGCCGCCGCTGTGGCCTTTCACTTGAAGAGAGACGACGCCGTCCAATGTACTGACGAAATTGCTGAAGACGTGAGGAGAACCCGCGCGCGGCGCCGGCAAACGAAACGTACCGTACAGCCGCAACAGTCTCGGCGGCAACGGCAGGGCGCGACCGCGTGTCGAATCCAACAGCATTCTCAGGGGAGTGAATTGCGCCGAATGTGGATTGGGTGTTTGCACGAGGAATTCACCTGCTGTTTTGCCTGACGCCGTGTTCGCGTAGGGGTCTTCCTACGCGCATCGGTCGTCGAAACCGCGAGCCGATCCTGCTATGGTAGCAACGATGCGAATGACGATGAGGGCCGGCTTTCAGTTGATTTCATTCGCGCTGATCTTGAGTGTATCCGTCGCCGCCGCGCAATCCACCGCGCCGCAATCCGAGCCGCAATCCCTGCCGGCTCCGGGGCCGGCAACCGGTCTCGCGGATTCCGCCGGTCTGCGCGCTACGGTGTTCGGCACCCCGCCCGAAGCCCTGGCGCCCCTGCCGGCAAAAGTACCGTTATCCGAAATCAATATTGATTTGCCGTGGCGCCTTCCGGTGCCCGAGGTTCTTTGGTTCGACAGCAAACTGCGTGTATGGCTCTCGGCGCAGGACAAGCCTGCTCCTTTGGCCATCGTCATTTCCGGCACGGGCAGCGATGGCAACACGAAAACCATCTCGGTGCTGCGCGCCGCGCTGTACGGCGCGGGCTACCACGTGCTGACCATGCCTTCTCCGACCTTTTCGGGTTTCATCGTGTCGGCATCCAGCACCGGAGTGGCGGGCGATCTCATGCAGGACGGACACGACCTGTATCGGGCAATGCAAGAAATTCTCGAGCACCTGCCGCGCAAAGTTCGCATCACGCATATCGACGTGCTGGGCTATAGCTTGGGCGGCGCGAACGCCGCCGTCGTCAAATCGATCGACTCCGTCGAGGGCAAACTCAAAATTGGCCGAGCCGTGATGATCAATCCACCCGTCAGCTTGTTCGCCTCGGTGGGCCGCCTCGACAGGCTCTTCGCCGCCAGCATCGGACCCGGCGATCAGGCGGTCGAACTACTCTACCGCCGGCTGTATGCGCAGGTCGCCAACCTGTACCGAGCATCGGACCGCCTCGAACTGGACGAGAATTTTTTGTACGGCGCGGCCGCGGCCTCGCTCAAAACCGATGCGGACTTCTCCGCCGCGATTGCGCTGACGTTTCGTTTGCAGCTCATCGACATGTTCTTCATCGGCGATCTGTACGCCAAGACCGGCGTGATCACCGATCCGAAGCATCCGCCGCGGGTGGGCGACTCGCTCGCCGACATCCAACGCGATCTGCGCGCCAGGCCCTTTGCCGATTATTTTACCGGGGTATTCTCTCCCTACTATCTCCAACGCCGCCCGGATGTGACGAGCGCCGCTCTGATTGCGGCGAATCGTCTCGACATCATCGGCGAAACACTGCGCTCCGACGGCAGCTACTACGCGCAGACCACGCGCAATGACCTGATTCTCAATCAGCGAGAGTTCGCGTGGCTTCAAGAGACCATGGGATCACGACTTGTCGTCTATCCCCAAGGCGGGCATCTCGGCGAAGTGGGGGAGCGGCAGCAAGTTGCCGACATGCTGGACATGTTGGCGGGGCGCTGGCCGCGGAGCAGTCCATGAAGAGTGCCGCGCTCATCGGCTGTCTCGTACTCGCACTCGCCGGCTGTGCATCGAATGTCATATCGATCCGGACGGTTCCGGACCAGACGCCGGCGGCCGATAACGCCGCCGCGGTTGCCAGTGCCCAGGCGTTTGCCGACGCCGTTGCCGCCGAGTCCGCTGCGGCTTCGGCAGGGGACGCGGGGACAGCGCCTGAGCCGGTGCCCGTGCCGCTTCTGTCGCCCGACGATGCACCGCCCATGTACACCTATGATCCATGGGAGCGTCTAAACCGTTTTACGTACCGGTTCAACGCGCGCTTTGATGAGGCCATTTTCTTGCCGGCGGCGAACACGTACCGCCGCGCACCCCGTCCCGTCCGCGCCGGCGTGCATAATTTTTTTGGCAACCTGGCGGAAATCGACAGCGTCATCAATTACACGCTGCAGTGGCGGCTCAAGTATGGATTGCGCAGCCTCGAGCGGCTGGCGATCAACACGACCATCGGTATCGGCGGACTATTCGACGTGGCCACCAAGCTCAAGCTTCCAGGCGCGCCCACGGGATTCGCAACCACCCTGGCAAAGTGGGGCATGCACCCGGGCCCCTATCTGGTAATCCCGTTCTTGGGCCCTTCCACGCTGCGCGACGGCGTTGGCTTCGCGGCCGACTACGGTGCGGAATACGGCATCAATGTCGGAAACCTATATCGAGGCAACGTGTCGTGGGGACTGGGACCACTCAACGCCATCGATCAACGCGCCAATATCAATTTTCGCTACTACTCGGGCGGTTCGCCGTTTGAATACGAAACGATACGTTTTTTGTATGTGCGCAGGCGCCTGATCGAGGATCAGGGATTGCATGCGAGGGAACCGATCAAAAAGGCTGCGCCCGATGCTCCAGCCGGCAAGTGATCGCAACGCCGGTTGTGTGGCAGACTAAAGGGCTGTTGGGGATATCGGCCCCGGACAAGGGAGTGGTCTAGTGAAATGTCCGTTGATCCTGACGTGTTCCGTTCTGGTCGTCCTTGCAGGACTCGCCGCGTGCCAAAAAAATGAGGTGACGGCGGCTGCCCCTGCTGCCGCGTCGTCGGCCCCGCCCGCCGCACCGCCGCCGCCATATCAAGTCATGGCCAGCATCCAGGAACTGATGGATGCGGTGATTGACCCGTCGGCCGACGCGCTGTGGGACTCGGTCAGCATCATTGAAACCGTAAAGGGCACGGTTTTCCACCAACCCCATACGGACGAGGAATGGCAGGAGGCAAGGCGCCATGCCATTGCGCTCATTGAGGGCACCAACTTGCTGGTGATGGACGGACGCAAACTCGTAGCTCCCGGCAGTCCTGTGCTCGACCAAGGGACGTCTGGGGTGTTGACCGCTGAGGAGGGTCAACAGAAACTCGATTCGCAGCATCCGACTTTCGTGCAATTTGCGAAGGCGCTGCGGGAAGCGGGAACGCAAATGCTCACGGCCATCGACAAGAAAGATCCGACCGGCATGATGAACGCCGGCGCAGCGATGGACGGCGTATGCGAGAGCTGCCACTTGACGTTCTGGTATCCGAATCAAGTCATTCCGCCGTTGCCGGACGATTTTGGCAAGACGAAGGCGGTACCGAAGCCGAAGCGAATACCCTTAAGCCCCGGATGAGCTTCGCCGCCCGACGGCGGGCGGTAGCGGCCGGCGCGACTCCCTAACGGCCGCCGGCGACATCGAGAATCGCGCCTGTCGTATAAGAGGCGCCGTCGTCCAGCAGCCAGACAATCGCTTCGCCGACCTCTTCGGGGCGCCCCGCGCGGCCGAGCGGCGTGGATGCACCAAGGCGATGAGCACGATCGGGTTGTCCGCCGCTGGCGTGGATATCGGTTTCGATGAGCCCCGGACGCACGGCGTTCACCCGCACTCCCTGTTGTCCCAGCTCCTTCGCCAGCCCGATCGTCAGCGTATCGATGGCGGCCTTCGATCCCGCGTAGTCGACGTATTCGAACGGGGAGCCCAAGCGGCTCGCCGCCGACGAGACGAGCACAATCGAGCCGCCGCGGCCGCCGCGATCCTTTGGCAGGCGGCGGGCCGCCTCACGAGCGCAAAGATAGGCACCGAAAACATTCACCTCGAACATGCGTTTGAGCCGTGCGCTGTCCATGTCTGCCAGCTGCAAGGAAGGCGCAACGATGCCTGCGTTGATCACGACGCCGTCAAGATGTCCCAGCTTCGATTCAGCTGCGTCGAACATCGCCACCACGTCGGACTCCACCGCAACGTCGCCTTGCAACGTGACCGCGCGGCCGCCGGCTGCACGAATTTCCTGGGCCGCCGCGTCGGCAGCGGATGCGTCGCGCAGGTAATTGAGCGCAACGCTCCAACCTCTGCTTGCGCATAGCAGCGCAGTTGCGCGGCCGATGCCTCTGGTGCCCCCCGTGATAAGAATTGTTTTCATGCGCGACTCTGGCCCAAGTTCATGGATAATATTACGCCGTGCAAGTAACGCGTATCGAGCATGTGCAATTGGCGATGCCGGCCGGCGGCGAAGAATTGGCCAGACGCTTCTATGCCGGCGTCCTCGGCATCGATGAGACTCCGAAACCGGCGCATCTCGCCAGGCGCGGCGGCTGCTGGTTCGAGCGCGGCGATCTGAAGATTCACCTGGGCGTGGAGACCGACTTCAGACCGGCGCGCAAGGCGCACGTGGCCTTGCTGGTTGCGGACCTGCATGAGCTTCAGGAAAAGCTCAGGGCGTCAGGATATGCGTTGAAGGAAGATGAGCCTCTCGAGGGCTATCGTCGTATCTACGTCGACGATCCTTTCGGCAATCGCATCGAATTGATGGAACCAAACTAGGCTCGAAAACAGCTCCCCGGCCGCGGCCCAATGCCGCGCGGGGCCTGCATGGGCCCAGCGCAGGGCCCTTGCATGGGGGCATGTGACGCAATGCAAAAACATGCGTGAACTGCGTCGGAGTCCTGGCAATCGCCTGTATCAACAGAGGATTCCGTCGCATAACATTTGCCCGGTAGCGCCTAAAGTCAAGGCGTTGAGGTGACTCGAATACCTTGGAGCAAAAGATGTCGCGCGGGCAGAACCCGTTGGTCTTGATGATGGCGCTTTCGCTGCCCGGCGCAGCTCACGCGCTGGGTTTGGGCGAGATCCATGTGAACTCTGCTCTGAACGAGCCGCTCGCAGCGGACATCGACATCATCGGCGCAACGGCGGAAGAACTATCCAGCCTGACCGCGTCGATTGCCAATAAGGATGCATTTCGGCGATTCGGTGCCGAACGTCCCGACTTCCTCACGTCGGCCACGTTCAAGGTGTCGCACGACGTGAAGGGAAAGCCGGTTCTGGTCATCCGCTCCACCGACTCATTCACCGAGCCTGTGGTCAATCTGTTGGTCGATCTTCGCTGGCACAACGGCGAAGTCATTCGCCAGTATTCTCTGCTGTTGGATCCGGCCGGCTTCCCTGCCGCGACTCAAATGGCCGCGGCGGTGCGTTCGCCCGTGGTTCCGCCTGTGACGTTTGCCCTGCCGGCCCCGGCTGCTGCAGTGATCAATTCCGTTTCAGCAGCGGCCGCTCCGATCGCTTCTGCCGACGCCGCGCCCGCGCCGGCAGCGAGTACGACGCGCGCCACCACTCATGTAAAAATCGGCGCGAAAGCAACGCTGCGTGGTGTCGCTTGGCGCGTTGGCGCCCGTTCCGATTCCGATATCAAGAAAACGATGTTGGCGATTTTCCGCGCCAATCCGCACGCCTTCGAAGGCAACATCAACCGCCTGCATCTGGGTGCCGTGCTGACGATACCTTCGGCGGCCGAGGTTGCCACCATATCCAAGGAAGATGCCGGCCGCGAAATTCGTGCACAGATGGCGGCCTGGCGCGCCTCACCGCAGAAGGCGCGCACCGCGGCGGCGCGCGCGCAAGCAAAGTCGGCGCCCGCGGCGGGCAACATTCCGACTGAGACCGAAGCCACGCCCGTTGCCGCAACCGCTTCTTCAGACGCGGCCGATGCGCCGAGCGCAGCAGGCAAGACCAGTGACGCGGCGGAGGCGGCGGCACTCAATCTGCGCGTCCAGTCACTCGAACAAAGTCTTCACGACATTCAAGGCCAAATTGAACGTGAAAACGACAAAGTGCTGAGCCTGCAGGCCCAGCTCAGGTACGCAGAACAGGCAGTCGACGAACCGGTCGCGGCGGTCCCCGCCCCGCGCCACTGGTTGCTGACTTCCTTGATTGGAGGCTCAGCCTTGCTGGCAGGCGCTCTTGGCGCGATGTTCCTCAAGCGGCGTCGCCGCGTGATGCCGAAGATCCCTGTAACCAACGCGAGCCTGGCCGCCGGCAAGCCGACGGTGGACGAAACTTCGAAACCCGTCACAGAACGCGTGGTTGCCGAGGAGCCGGCGCCGCGCGAGATGCTGCCCACCATGCCGCGGCCCTTGTGGCAACTAGAGTTGAGCGCCGCGCGGAATTCCGTGGACGATGAGTCAGAGGCAAGGGCTCCCGCGGTCGCTGCCCCGGCCAAGCCTGTTGTCACTGTCGACGAGGAAGAACTGCGGGCGGCTTACGAAGACACCATCGATCTTTCCGGCGAGACCGCGATTCTTGCCTCCGAGTATGCAAACGCGAGCGGCGAAACGGCGAACCTGCCTGCCGCCACGGTCAACTTGAACGCGCATGCGCTGCAGGCCGCGGCCGTCGCCGCTGCCGACGCCCCCGCGACTGCCGACGAATCTGCAGCTTCTGACGAATCCGCAACGGTCATGGTCAGTCCCGAGGCCATGCACGTCGACACGACCAGACTGGATTACAACCTGGTGGATCTCGATCTGACGGCTCAGCACGTGCACATGCCGAGCGTTCTGCACGAGCGCGCGGTATTCAAAGAACGGCGCACCAATCTGGTCGATGTTCTCAAGAAGGCGGTTGAACGTGAACCCGACCGCAGCGATTTGCGCATGAAGTTGCTGGAAACCTATTACGCCGCCGCCGCGGCCAATCGCCAGGCATTTCTCGAAGTGGCACAAAAGCTCGCGCACGACCGGGACCGCCTGGACGAAGGCGAATGGAACAAAATTGCCTTCATGGGCAAGCAGATCGCTTCGGACACCGGTTTGTTTACCTCAGACTCGGATGCCGAGGACGACAAATTGGCGGATTGCGCCTGAAGCCTTAAGAGTCCTCAAGCGACGCCGCGCTGCTCGAGAAACTCGCCGAGGATTTTGGCGGTGTGACTCTTGCCGGGTTTTCGTGCAATGGCCTCGGGCGAGCCCTGCGCGACGACTTGCCCTCCGCCCGAGCCGCCCTCGGGACCCAGGTCGATGATCCAGTCCGCTTCCGCCATGATGTCGAGATTGTGCTCGATCACAACCAAGGTATTGCCGGTATCGACCAGACGATGCAGTACCCGTAAAAGCTTTTCCACATCCGCCATGTGCAGGCCGACCGTGGGCTCGTCGAGCACATAGAGCGTGTGTTGTCCCTCGCGTCGCGCGATGTCCTGTCCCAGCTCGTCGGTGCGCACCTTCGAAAGCTCGGTGACCAGCTTGATGCGCTGACTTTCACCCCCCGACAGAGTCGGGCTGGGCTGTCCGAGGCTCAAGTATCCCAAACCCACGTCGGCGAGCAGGCTCAACGGATGATGGACGCTGCGCTGCGCGGCAAAGAACGGCAACGCGTCCTCGACGCTCATCGCCAGGATGTCGCCGATGCTCTTGCCCTTGAACAGGATGCTCAGCGTTTCGGGATTGAAGCGTTTGCCGCCGCAGACATCGCACAGCACCTGAACATCCGGCAGGAAGCTCATCTCGATGCGCTGCATCCCCTGGCCTTCGCAGGCCTCACAGCGGCCGCCGGCGGTGTTGAACGAAAAACGGCTGGCGGTGAACCCGCGAATGCGTGCATCGGTGGTATCCGCGTAGAGCCGGCGAATGGAGTCCCAGAAGCCGATATAGGTGGCGGGGCAGGAGCGCGGCGTCTTGCCGATGGGCGTCTGATCGACCTCGAGGACGCGGCTGATCGATTGCCAGCCGAGAACGGCATCGCAGCCCTGCAGCACCACATCGGTCTTGCGCGCACGCTGTGCGCGGCTGGGGCGCACCAGCAGGCGCTTTAAGTTGTTCAGCAGGACATCGCGCGCCAGCGACGACTTGCCGGAACCTGACACGCCGGTGATCACCGTGAGCCGGCCGCGCGGAATGCGCACATTCACCGCGCGAAGATTATGTAAGGTTGCGCCGCTGACTTCGATCACGGCCGTGTCGCGATCGACGGGACGGCGGCGGGACCTTGAATGCAGCAGCGGCTCCGCAAGACATCGGCCGGTGGCCGAGTTGCGCATCTGCGCCAGTTGCAGGGCAGTGCCTTGCGCCACCAACTCACCGCCGCGCGTGCCCGCACCGGGACCCAGGTCGATCACATGATCGGCGCGCCGTATGGTGTCCTCGTCGTGTTCGACAACGACCAGGGTGTTGCCCTTGGCCCGCAATCGATCCAGGGTGTCGAGCAGCGTGATGTTGTCGCGTGGGTGCAAGCCGATGGTGGGTTCGTCCAGCACGTAGCAGACGCCCTGCAGATTGGACCCCAGTTGTGCGGCGAGACGAATGCGCTGCGCTTCGCCGCCCGACAAAGTGGGCGCCGCACGATTCAGCTGCAAATACCCCAGGCCAACGTCGCATAGAAAGTTGGTGCGCGCCATGAGCTCGGTCAACAGATCGCGCGCGATGTCGCGCTCGCGGCCGGCCAATTTCAGTTTCACGAGCTCCGCTGAAAACTCCTGTACCGGCAAATTCGCGAGCGCGGCAATCGACCGGCCGCGAAACAGCACGCTGAGCGCGATCGGATTCAGGCGTTGGCCCGCACATTGCGGGCACGCCTCGAGTGGCGCATCCGCGTCTTCGCGCCACACCGATTCCTCGCCGCTCTGCTCGGCGTCGAACTGCGGCAGCTGCAGCCCGGTGCCAAAACAGGCCTTGCACCAGCCATGCTTGGAGTTGAAGGAAAACAGCCGCGGATCGAGTTCCGGGAATCCGGTGCCGCAGTTCGGGCAGGCCCGTTTGGTCGAAAAGACAGCGGCTGCGGCCGCTGAGTCAGCCTGGGACTGCACATGCACCACGCCCTTGCCGTGCTGCAAGGCCAAGTCCAGGTGCTCGCGCAAATCAGCTTCGGCTGCCGCGCTGACCTTGAGTCTCGCCACCGGCAGTTCGATGTTGTGTTCGACGAAACGGTCGAGCCGCGGCCACTTTTTCGTCGGGATCGAGACGCCGTCGACCTGCAATTGTTCGAACCCCTTGCCGCGGGCCCACTTGGCGAGCGCCGTGTACAAGCCCTTGCGCGCAACGATCAGCGGCGCGAGCAGGGTGATGTGCTTGCCGCGGTATTCCTGGAGCAGGCGCGCGGCGATGGCATCGGCGGATTGAGGCTCGATGCGGGCTTCGCAAACCGGACAGTGCTGCACGCCCAACTTGACGAAAAGCAGCCGCAGGAAGTGATAAATCTCCGTGAGCGTGGCCACGGTGCTCTTGTGGCCGCCGCGGCTGGTGCGCTGTTCGATCGCCACGGTTGGCGGAATCCCGAATATTGCATCGACGTCCGGACGGGAGGCCGGCTGCACGAATTGCCGGGCATAGGCGTTCAAGGACTCGAGATAGCGCCGCTGGCCCTCGGCAAACAGAATGTCGAATGCCAGCGTGCTCTTGCCGCTGCCGGAAACCCCGGTGATGACGGTGAATTGATTGAGCTTCAGGCTGACGTCGACATTCTTGAGGTTGTGTTCGCGGGCCCCGTGAATCTCGATGGCCGACGGCACATCGGGCCGAAGCGCTGCTGCGTTGGCATAGCGCAGCGCTGCGGAGTCGTGCACGCTCGAGCCTGCTTTCTCTTCCTCGAGGAGCGCGCGTCCGGTATGCGAGGCGGGGAGGCGGGTCAGGTCGGCGGGCGTGCCGACACCGACGATGCCGCCGCCGCCTGCGCCGCCCTCCGGCCCCAAATCGATGACCCAGTCAGCGGCGCGAATGACGTCGAGATTGTGTTCGATCACGAGCAGCGAGTGGCCGGCATCGATGAGCCGCCGGAATGCGCGCAGCAGCTTGGCAACATCGTCAAAGTGCAGCCCGGTGGTCGGTTCATCGAAAAGAAACAGCGAACCGCGGCGTGCTTCCGCTTTATCCGCGCCGCGCGCACCTTTCTTGGGCGACTGCAGCCGCACCGCGCTGTCCGCCAAATGACCGGCAAGTTTCAGGCGTTGCGCCTCGCCGCCGGAGAGGGTCGGAACGGGTTGACCCAGACGCAGATAGTCGAGTCCGACCTCCGCCAGGGGACCCAGGCGCAGGCAGACCTCCGTGTCCGCGGAAAAAAAGCTCAGCGCCTCGGAGACGGTCAAATCCAGAACATCGGCAATGCTCTTCGGTGCGAATGCACCCCGCGACAACCTGACGTCGAGCACGTCGGAGCGATAACGGCGGCCGTCGCAATCGGGGCAGCGCAGATACACATCCGACAGAAATTGCATTTCAACATGTTCGAATCCGTTGCCGCCGCACGCCGGGCAGCGGCCGTTGCCGGCATTGAAGCTGAACGTCCCGGCGGTGTACTTGCGCTCGCGCGCCTCCGGCAGGCGCGCGAACAAGTCGCGGATGGCATCGAATGCGCCGACGTAGCTGGCCGGATTGGAGCGGGTGGTGCGGCCAATGCGGCTCTGATCCACCATCACCACGCCGTCGATCAGATCCGCGCCCTTGAGCGCGCGGTGCATCCCCGGATTCTCGGTCGGCTTGCCTTTGGCGCGCAGCAGTGCCGGATAGAGCACGTCATGCACCAGCGTGGATTTGCCGGAGCCGCTGACGCCCGTCACGCAGACCAGGCGCGCGAGCGGGAACGCGACGTCGATGTTCTTGAGATTGTGCTCGGTGACGCCCTCGAGATGCAAACTGCCGGCGGTGCGCGCCGCGCCCGGCAGCGCGGCGCGGGGAATTTCAACGCGCCTGCGGCGAAACAAATAGTCGCCCGTCAACGATCCTTGGGCGCGCGGCAGCTCGCGCAGCGGCCCGTAAAAAACGATCTCGCCGCCGTGTTCCCCAGGTCCGGGCCCGATATCCAGCACCCTGTCCGCTGCCTGAATCACCTTGGGGTCATGCTCAACCACGACCAGCGTGTTGCCGGCATCGCGCAGCCGGTGCATGACGCCGACGATGCGTTCAACGTCGCGTGGATGCAATCCAATCGACGGTTCATCGAGCACGAACAGCGTATTGACCAACGATGTCCCGAGCGCTGTGGTGAGGTTGATGCGCTGCACTTCGCCGCCGGACAACGTGCGCGATTGGCGGTCGAGGTTCAAATATCCGAGGCCTACGTCGGTCAGATATTTGATGCGTGCGCGAATCTCCCGCAGCAACAAATCGACGGCTTCATCGAGCAGCGCCGGCAATTCAAGCGCCGCAAAGAATTTGCCGGCGTCATCGATGGGCAGCAGCATCAAATCGCGGATGTTCAGGCCGGGTTTGCCGACCCGCCACAGCAGGGCGTCGGGCTTGAGGCGCGCGCCCCGGCAGGCCCCGCATTCGGTGTAGGAGCGGTAGCGCGACAGCAGCACGCGGATGTGCATTTTGTAGGCTTTGGTTTCGAGCCATGCGAAGAAGCGCCGCACGCCGTACCAAACGTTCTTGGTCCATTCGCCTTCTCCATCGATCACCCACGCACGCTGTGCGTCGGTCAGCCCGCCCCATGCGGTGTCGACCGGAATGCCCCGCTTGCGGGCGAAACGCATCAGATCCGTCTGGCACTCCTTGTACGATTCGGTCTGCCATGGCTTGATGGCGCCGGCGCGAAGGCTCAAGGCGGCATCGGGAATGACCAGGCCATAGTCGACGCCGATGCTGCGGCCGAAGCCGCGGCAGGTATCGCAGGCGCCCAGGGCTGAATTGAAGCTGAAGGTGCTGGGGCTCGGTTCCTTATAGTTGATGTCGCAGTCCGGGCAATGCAGACCCGTGGAGAAGCGCCACGGCTTGCCGGGATCGCCCGCGGCGGGCTGCGCATAGACGTCGATGCGGCCTTGACCGACTTTGAGCGCCGCTTCGATGGCATCGCCGGCGCGCGCGGGATCGGCCGATGACCAGCGCAG
Source organism: Steroidobacteraceae bacterium (assembly GCA_035488895.1). Taxonomy (GTDB): domain Bacteria; phylum Pseudomonadota; class Gammaproteobacteria; order Steroidobacterales; family Steroidobacteraceae; genus Bog-1198. The sequence goes on along the minus strand of DATHKV010000100.1, from coordinate 3,190 downwards.
CCGATCTTGAATCACCTGCAGCGTGTCGCCGCGCGTCTCGTGAATTCGCGTGTAGCCCTGGGCGGACAGCAAACCCTTGATTTCGGTCTCGGTAAAGTTCTTTGGGATCGGCACCGGAAAGGTCAGCAGCAGCGGCGGATCCCCGTGTTCTAAGCTAAGTGCGCTCAGGTGCTCTTGAATGCTGGCGGGGGTGTCGCGCCGCACCGGCTTGCCGCAGCCGCGGCAGTGCAAAACCGCGGCGCGCGCAAACAACAATTTCAAATGGTCGTTGAGCTCCGTCATGGTGCCGACGGTGGAGCGCGAGGTGCGCACGGGATTGGTCTGGTCGATGGCGATCGACGGCGGTATGCCCTCGATGCGGTCAACCTGCGGCTTGTCCATGCGATCCAAGAACTGCCGCGCGTAGGGCGAAAATGTTTCGACGTAGCGGCGCTGCCCCTCGGCATACAAGGTGTCGAAAACCAGCGAGGATTTGCCGGATCCGCTGACGCCCGTGACGACGATCAGCTCGTTGAGAGGCAGATCAAGGTCCAAACATTTTAGGTTGTTCTGGCGGGCGCCGCGGATGCGGATGGCATCCGAGCGGGGAGGATCGAAGGGTGGCATCCTGTCAGTTTACAGGATGTGTCAAGTTCAGCGTCCCGCGAACTGCTCCATCATCAGGCCGGTGCCGCCGCGCGTGACATGGGCGACGATCGCCGTGCGCCGATGAATCTTCGTGACCAAACCCAGGTTAATCGCGAACGCCAGCTGCACCTGCTGGCCTTTGCGCAGCCCCAAATTTTCGGTCTCAACGAATACGCCGTTTGCGCTCAAATTTTTGGCTTTGCAGATCCGACTCTTGCGGCCGGACATCACCACGTACACTGTCGTGCGCGCGCGGTGGCGTGTGTGCAATCGACGCTCCATCCGTACAATCTCTCACTGAGTTATTCTTAGGATGGCCATTATGCACATCGGCATCGCGATAGCGAAGGGGTGAATGGCATGCCAAATGGATATGGTCAGCCGCTTTCCCAATAAGTAAAATCCGACCGCTGCGCGGTCAGGAATCTGCTTGGATCAGGCGACGTCTTTGCGCCGAATGGCGAGCTGCTCGGGAGCTTCGATGCCCATTTTGACGCGCCGCCCGGTTCCACCGAGCAGAGTGATCTGGATCGGTCCGTTGGCAAACAATTGCGCCATGGTCATGTTCGCGTCGGCACCCTCCGCAGGTTGTATGACGATCGATTCATCTGCTCGGCGGCTGAGAACTAGCATAGGTCAGGCTCGGGCTATGGCGCGCAGCGCCTTGGCGAAATTTTTGCCGTGCGGATCGTAGGTGATCGACGGGCCGCCGCGCACGATGTCGATCAACTGACGGATCTGATGCTGGCGAACGTGAATGATATGGCCATTGATTTCATTGGCGGTGCGGCAGCCGGCCATGAGTTCCATGAGATTGCGCCAGCGCTCGGCAACCGTGGCGGCAATTCCAGGACTTGCGGGACTCGTGCACAAGGCTCGGCGTTCCACCTCGAGTTTCTCGATGGTCTCGAGCACGCGGATTTTATCGGCGGCGTTCTTCTCGACCGCCTCGGGCGAGTCGCCCGTCAAGGCGGTTTTTTCGTCCGCCAGGGCGGCTCTCAGGACGCGCGCAAGCTCAATCTCGCGATCCAGTAAATCTTCGAGACGGCGGCGGGCATCCGGATTCATGGGGCTACTTCAGACCGCGCTCGTACTGCAACAACTTGCCGGCGATTCGACCCGCGTCGATTTTGTACGTGCCCGAGCTGATCGCCTGCTTTACGGAGGCCACCTTGTCGGCATTCACAACCGGAGTCCTGGCGACCGCTTCTTCGATCTTCTGTAAAGAGCGTGCGGAGTGGGTCAGGGTGACATGATCCTTAAGCGGTGCCGACGCGGCCGGCGCAGATCCTTCGCCCTGCGACTTGTCGGTAACAACGCCGTTGCTGCCCGAACCCGCAGGTTTCGCGACCGGCTCCGCTGTTGATATTCCACTGATTTTGTCAGTCACCGAAATCTCCTGGGGCCGCAACGCTGCCCATGCATTCGTTATCGTCAGGGTATGGATGAACTTTAATGATTCGCCCCATACCATCCGCCATCAACCTTATCGGCTGTGACGTGGATCACTGAAGGGCTACTGCAAAATAATTTCGACTACTTGCTGGGATCGCGCGATTCCCTCGACGATCTTCCCAGATGACAGATTCTGCACCCTAACCCTCTGATTCATCAGGCCATCGCTCAAGGCCTTGCCCGCCATGCGTACGCTGATTCCGCCGGCGTCCGCCAGCAAGGTCACCGATTGACCGCGCTGTACCGCTTTTGCGGCCACCAGATGCTGATTCGTAATATAGGCCCCTCCGGGGATCGGCCGGCTGGCGGTCAGTCCCACGGCGATGGCCGGATCGTCCAGGAACCCTAACGGCAGTTCCGAGATATCGTGCTCCTCGATCTTCAGGTCGCCGGCCTTGAGCATCGTTCCCGCGACAATGGCATGCACGGTGACGGCAACCGGCGAGGTGCCTACGATCCTAACGGGCACATACAGGTGCCAGGGTTTTGGATCCTGGCAGCGCAGCTCGATCATCACCCGATCTTTCATATGCTGGGGCGACGCGACCACGGGGCTTACGGGGCGATTGCACTTCTCGAATTGCAAACGCGGTTCGATGGGGCCGACCAAAAAGCGCTGCCGGTCGGTGAGCTTCGGAAATTGCAGTGCCGCTTCGGACTTGGCCAGCGCCTCGAGCTGCGCAATGTCCTGGGGATTGGAGATTTCAGCCGCGGCCGGCGCGGGAAGCGCCAGGACAACGAAGGCACAATAGACAAGGTCGGCGCGACGAAATTTTGGCGCAATTCGCATAGTACCCATGAGCCAAGCAAGCGCCGTGCCAGCGTTTATGCCAGGCGGCACCGCGCTTGCCGCCTCGCCGTGCGGAGGCGCCAAAGCGGCAAGATCTTGCCGCCGGCCGCCGTCAGCACTGCCAAATCGGCAGCCTGGGGCGTCTGCTGCGAACGAATCTCCTTTTGGATGGCCCGCTGCGCCGGTTTATCGGTTGGCACACCTCTTGCTACTACCCAACCAGAGGAGTCAATCGCATGTTCGAGAGCATTTTCGGAATCCATGAGCAAGCACTGCTGCTGCAGGGGCAGCGCGTCGGAATATTGGCGACCAATCTGG
>DATHKV010000099.1:0-12614 GCA_035488895.1 Steroidobacteraceae bacterium | reverse complement strand
CACGCCGGCTGCCTTCGATATCGATTTTAAGCACACGCAGGGCGCTAGCGGAACACCCGATTGGCACACCGTGTTGATTGGTGGTCTCGGCAAGGGCGGCAAGAGCTTTTACGCTCTTGATATCACCGATCCGGCGAGCATGACGTCGGAGTCTGTGGTCGCCGGCAAAGTCCTATGGGAATTCACCGACACCACCATGGGGTACAGTTACGGCATACCGGTGGTCGTCAAAACAGTTAAGTATGGCTGGGTCGTCATCGTGACCTCGGGCTACAACAACGCCGACAACTTCGGATACATTTATTTCATCAATCCGAAAACCGGCGCGTTGCTGGAGAAAGTTAAAACGCCGAGCCTGTCGCACGGACTTACGCAAGCATCCGCGTTCGTCAAGGATTTCAGCGACGAAACCGCCGATTCGGTGTACGTGGGCGACTTGGATGGCCAAGTGTGGCGCTTCGATCTGACCGGAACGCCCAGCTCGTATCCGCAACCGACATTGCTGGCAACCGTGACGGACGGAAGCGGTGTGGCACAACCCATCACCACCGCACCACTGATCGAGATCCACCCGGTCACGCGCAAGCGATACGTCTTGTTTGGCACCGGGGTATTGCTGGCGGTCACGGACGTGGCCAATTCACAGATTCAATCCTTCTATGCCATCCTTGACGGCACGGCCAGCGGCTTCCCCATCGTGAGCACTCCCATCACGCGTTCGAACCTCACGGCGATAACCAATGCACAGCTCAACAACACCGCCACCGACGGCTCCGTCATCCCCAACCCGCTGGTTGTGGGCTCGCTCGGCTGGTACACCGATTTAGGCCTAGACACAGCATCGAACATCGCGTGGCGCGTGGTGCTGAATCCGCAGGCATTCAACGGCATTGTGACCTTCGCGACGTCGCTGACAACGGCCACCGATCCTTGCAGCCCGCAGGGTTCAAGCCGGGTATACGCGATTGACTATGCAACCGTTGACTCGGTATTGCTGCCGACCGTTGTCACGGATCCCATTCCTTCCTATATCCAGTACGGGGTCGCGGCGATCAACCTCCGGTTTACCGGCGCCAACGGCAGTCCGGAGATCGTCGTGGGATTCGCGAAAGGAAATCCTGAACGGGTAAATGCGAGCCTGACCGGTACGCTCGCAACTCGGATATTGAACTGGCGTGAAATACCCACGGTGGAGTAAGGGAAGACGCAGCGATTGCGTTCCGCCGGGCGCGGCGCGGGCAAGTTAAGTCTATTTCGCTCATCTATTAAGCGATTTGAACTTAAAGATTGCCAACCGCGCGCCAAGGATGCTGATTTCGGCGCCGAGCGAGCGCGCTGAGGCGCGCCCAAAAAAAACCGCGCTCGAAGCGCGGTTTTTTTATCGACGCAATCTCAATTTACCGAGCGCTGTAGCCCCGTCCTTCGACGCACGCAACCATCGCGCGGTTGTAGTCAGAGCCATTCTGCGCAACCTGACCCGCTTGATCGGTTGCCCACTTCTGGCATTCAGCGCGGTCCGTCGCCTGCTGTTCAGTGCTCTGGCCATTCTTGGGGTACATGAAGATCTGGCCGGGGATCGGACCGCCAGGTCCCGGACCCGAATTCTGGTTGTCCGCACTGTCGGCATCGCTTGGCGGGGGTGTCCCAGCATCGGCCGAGCCGCTTGAATCCGCTATGGGAGGCGGATCGGTGGCGACATAACCATCATAAGTGGGGTTCCAGGTGTAGTAGACGTCATTCGCGTAGTAGTACGGAACGCCACTGTACCAATATGTCGCATAGGCCAACGGCAGGATGGGCAGGAACCACGAAAAGCCCGAGCCGTAGAACGCGCGAGGCCAGAAGCCGCCATGCCAATAGCCGCCGCGCCAGCCGGCGCCCCGCCAGCCTCCCCAGCCACCACCACCATGCCAGCCCGTGCCGCCGTGCCAGCCTGCGCCGCCATGCCAGCCCGTGCCGCCGCGGTATCCGCCCACATGACCTGAGCCGGCAAAATGCGCCGGTCCCGAAAAATGACTGGGTCCACTGAAATGAGCGCCGCCACCACCACGACCAACCGCACCGTGGCCGCCACTAAACCCGCGGCCGCCGCCGCCGCCGCCTACGTGTGCACCACCGCCGCCGCCCGAGTGTCCGCCGCCACCACCACCGTGACCGCCGCCACCGGCATGCTGCGCCAATGCCGGCCCAGCGCCCGCCAGAATCAATCCCAGCGCGCCAACCGCCAGCAGAATGGGTTTGCCCTTGATGCTCATTTGCCTCTCCTTACCAGACCGTGCAGACGGCCGGCTTCATCGACATAACTAATAAGACCCTACTTGGTTAACGCGGTTCACGGCATTTGGTGTACATAACGGCAGCTTAATTACGCAGTGCTGCATTTAACATGAGGTACACCGCGCGGCCCGGCGCGGGCTCGAAAAACCTCGAGTTCGTCTCATTAACGATCACAGAACCTACATAGGCTCGATTTGCCAGATTATCAAGTCGGGCGAACTCGCTGAAATGCCAGTGCCGCGTGTCCTGCTGGAATCCCGCCCGCCAATTGGCCACCCAATAACCTGCTGCCGCATCCGAGTTGCGGTCGTCCGCATAGATTTTTGACCGGCTCAAGGCCTCGAGCGTCGTCGAAAAACCCAGCGGCGCATAATTCCAGCTCACGCCGACATACAGTGAATTTCGCGCCACGGCAGGCAGGAAATTGCCGGCGGCCACCGGCAAATAATTCGCCGGCGGCGGCCCCGTCGGATTGCTGAGCGGATTGCAGGGCGCCGCGACGCAGGAAAAATAAGGCTGCGCCACGACCGCCTTGATGTACGTGTAGGCGACGCGTGCGCTGAATCCGTCGGTCCACGCGGCATCCAGGCCCAATTCGAGTCCGCGCCGCGTGGTCTCGCTGATGTTTTGATTCACCGTGCGGCCGCCGGAGTTTTGCAGCACCGCGAGTTCATCCGTGGTCTTGATGTAAAAGGCCGCGAGATTGACGCGCACCGATTCGTTACCCGCCTTGATGCCGGCTTCGTAGTTGTTGCTGTGCGCCGGCTTCAATCCGAAATTCAGCCCCGGCAGGCTACCGTCGACTGAACGGTATGCCAAGTCGTTCAATGTCGGCGTTTCAAAACCCTTGCCATACGATCCATAAATATTGATTGCGGAGTTCGCGCGGTAAGTCACTCCTGCGACCGGGTTGACCGCGGAATATCGAACTGAGCTGTCAGCATCGTCGAGAACCGCCAAGTGGCCGTGAGAGCTCACCTCAACCAGGCTGTTGCGCACGCCCGCGACCAGACGCCAGCGTTCGGCCGGATCCCATTGCGCTTGCAGATATTGATCGAAATCGTACACATGATTGGCCTCATTGCGGCGCAGATCGCCCTGCACGCCCAATTGCGAACCGACGTAATTGAGATACCCTTTGCGCGCTTCCGCCAAATCGTCGTAATTGACGCCGGCGACCAGCAGCAGCGGCGTTCCCCCCAACGTGCGTTGATCCGTGACATGCACATCGGCGCCCCAGTAGGCCCGGTCCAAATCGATGACCCCGCCCGGGTACAGTGGCGCTGCTTGCTGCGTCGCCTGGGGTATGGCCTGAAACTGCGTGGTGGCTCGATGTCCCGTATAGACGCTGGCGATGAAATCATCAGCGGCGCTCAACTTGTTGTCGTACACCACACCCAACTGCTCTTGGGCGAGTGACTTGCGCGTGTTGTACGTGAGGGCATTCACGCCGGCTTGCGTGGGATCAGCCGCGAGTTGCGCGCGCGTGAGCCCCAACGGATCTTGAACGAATGGCGTCTGCACCGCATTCGCCACGAGCGTGAGTTTCGAGGAGTCGCTCAAGGCTCCGCTCGCCTTGGCGTTGAATAGGTTGCGCTCCGCGGAGGAATGCACGCGGTAGCCGTCGGTTTGGAAGTGAGACGCATCGACCACGTAGTTGACGATGCCGTCTCCCGTGGTCTTCACGGCGTAGCGCTGGGTATTGAACGTGCCGTATTCCGCGGTGCCGTCCACCCGATATCCCGGTTTTGCGTCTTCCGTGAATATTGCGATGACACCGCCCGATGAGTTGCCGTACAGCGCGGAGAAGGGTCCTCGCAGCACTTCGATGTGATCAGCGCTGCTCAGGTCAAATTGAGAAAATTGGCCCTGACCATCCGGCATGGTTCCCGGAATTCCGTCCGAGTACAAACGTACGCCGCGAACCCCGAAACTCGAGCGCGCGCCGAAGCCGCGCACCGACAACTGCAAATCCTGCGCGTAATTCTGCCGGCTCTGCGCAGACACACCGGGGACGGTGAGCAAGGACTCCGACAGATTCACCTGCAGTTGCCCGTTGCGCAGGGTTTGTGCGTTGACCCGGTCGACCGACACGGGCAGATCCTTAGCGTCCTGCGGTGTGCGGGTGGCCGTGACCACCACCGAGTCCAATCCTCCGGCGTTTTCGCCGTGCGCGGTCCAAGGCACGCTAAAGAGCGCGCAAAGCACGGCAACACTGAGCGCATTTGCTCGACGCATGGTCACAAAAAGAGCCTTCCTCGAAATCTACGTTATGTCCCTAACTTTGGGCCGCGGGCACTCAAGTACCGTGCTCTTTTGCCGCTATTTAAGGACTTGAGCAAATCTTCGCACAATAAGGGCTTGAGGACGGCACGTATCGCGCTGATTGTCGCCGCCGGGGTCACTGCGGCCGGCGCACGGGACGTGCATTCGAACCTTTCCGTGAGCGTCACCGTTCAGTCCGTGGCCAAGATCGAACACGAATCGGCGCCCAACGGCTTGCAGGTCTCGGCTGCCGACCTGCAGCGTGGCTTCATCGACGTCAGGCAGCCCACGCAGTTCACCGTTCGCAGCAACAGTCCGAACGGTTTCGAACTCGAGGTGCTCACCGTCGCGCCCCTGCTGTCATCCATGATCGTTGAAGGGTTGAATTCGGATTTGGAGTTGGGTGCGGACGGCGGCACCATCGTGCAGCGCTGGCAAAAGCCCCAGTCCGTGAATCTCTCCTTGAAGTTTCGATTTGCGCTCGCGCCGGGTCTCACCGCCGGAAATTACCCTTGGCCGGTGCGCTTGGCGGTGCGCCCGCTGCAATGAACTAGTAAGTCACCGTGACGGTGATGACATCGCTGTAGCTGCCGGGCGAGACGTCCTGCGAGGCCGGAATGAGCCCGTACAGGGTTCCAGTTGCGAAATTGCTGCCGCCGGCGGGCACCACAAAGGGTCCCGCGCTGCCGCCGAATGAACCGCCGCTGCCGTCGCCCATGATCTGGTTGTATGCCGTGCTCCAATAAATGTTGTAGTTGAGCGCGTTGGCTCCCGAGAACATCTTGCGCGTCGCATAACTGCCGCTCAAACCGGTGCTCAAGGTCACGTTGACGGTCACGTTGGCTGAACCCGTGCCGCTGCCGCTGCAAGTGACGCGCAAGGTTCCCGTCGATGCGTTGGCCACCGCGTTTAAGGGATTGTAAACGCCGAAGGCAATGCCGCCGGCGCTCGCGCTGCAATTGACGGTCGTGGCTGCGTGCGAAAGTGCCGTGAAAGCCGCCAAGGTCAGTCCGGCAACGAGCGGGCGAATCTTCATGGGTTGTGCGCCGTCTTAAGGTCATGACACGGCACGGTCCCCATGTCCGGCAGCGGATCGTCGGGAGGCGGCGGCTCCAAACGAAAACTGCAGTGACCCCCGGTCCAACTCGCCTCCGCCGACAACCCGTGATCGAAGCCGGTGATATACACCATGCCGTCGAGCACCACCGGAAACTGCGCCCCCTTGAGCGTAACCACGGCTCCCACGGGCACAGGCTTGCCGTCATCGGTGACCAATCGAAACGTGCCGCTGCGCACGCGTTCCACCGGAAAACGCGCGATCACGCCGCTGCGATACGGGGGCGCCATGATGGTGCTGCTGGCGCCGATGCTGGTATCCAGGGGCAGGTCTTCGGGCGTAATGCTAATGTGGTTCGCCTCGTAAGGCCGCAAGTTATAGAGCAGCGCCCTGCCGCTCGTGTCGGTATGCGTGGTGAGCTGATTCTCGACAAACACCGGCACATCGGCGAGACCGGCAACATCCACCATCGCGAAGCTGCCGTTGACGGAGCGCGTGGTGTTCAATTGGCCGTCGAGGAAAGTCATGGCGCCCGACAGATAGGCGCTGCGGCCCTCGAATCCCTGATTGCGCGCCGCTTCCAATTCCAGATCCGCGCCGCGGAATTGCTGGCGCCAATCGGCGTCGTAGTTGCCGGCCGTGGAGAGACTGAGCCGATAGCCGCTGCCCGGCCCCACCGGCGGACTCTGAGTCAGCGATGCAACGACTTCGTTGGCGGGCGCGCCGCTACCGCTTCCGCCGACGGCGGTCAGCGTGGCCGCGCGCCGAAAATCCAAGGGCAGCACGAAAATCAGGTATGCGCTGGTCGAACTCTGTGCACCGCTCCCGAACTGCGCCGCGGTGCGGGTTTGCGTCAGCGTCAAATTCAGCGAACCCACGTGGCCGAAACTGATGCTGTGAGTCAGCCCCACCGTTTGTTGCGTGGGTGAATCGCGATAGGTCTGACGCACGTAGGCCAGCGACAAGGAGCCGAAGCGTCCCAGTCCCATGCCCGTTTGCAAGAGACTGCGCTGCCTGAAGCGCATGGCCGGATTGAGCGGCTCGCCGACCTGCGAGAAATCCCGGCTGGCCCACAGGCTGCTGGCCACAAAACTGGTATTTCTGCCGCGATGCTCGAGACCCAATCCGCTTAAATAGCCCGCTCCGTTCGCATCTCCACCGCCGGCCGCTGTGACATTGAGGACGCCGATTTGTCCCACTCCAAATGCAGCATTGAGACCGGCCGCATGCGAATCTCCGGCAAGATATTCTCCATGGCCTTCCAACGTGATGGTGTCGCTCATGCCGCGGCGATAGCTGAACTCACCCAGCACCGGGCCATATTGATTGCTCTCGAGGGCATAGTTGTCGCGAATCTTGCCGAGATTGACCGAATACTGGGACAGGCCGGCGGCCAGCAGTGTGGTGCTGGAATAGAAGGATTGCGTCACGACCTGTTCGCGTCCGAGCGCATCGCGCACCACGACGCTGACATCGCCGGTGCCCGAAACGGTGGGCAGGCGATCGATGATGAAGGGTCCTGGCGGCAGCTGGCTGCTGGTCACCAATTGATTGTTGACGAAGACGTCCACGGTCGACGGCACGGTGGCGGTGCCGGAGGTGGCCATCAGCGGCGTCGTCAATAGGTCAGGCCGCAGGCCGAAGTTCCGGCTCCAGCGCACGCCGGCGTAGCGCAATGCATACCCCCAGCTGCCGCCGTCGCTGATGGCATCACCCACATTCAGTGTCTCGAGGGTGGCGGGAAAATCGCGCGTGAAGGTTGTATCCAGCCTCACCAGCTGGTTGTCGATGCCGCCGTAGCGCGCAACAGCCGTGCTGGTCAGTACGCCGGCGCCGGCAAAAACACCGAGTTCCGCGAACGCGCCGCCGGTGTTTTGTCCGTCGATTTGCTGCGCGGAGAGTTGATAATTGAGGAAAGCGCCCGGCGAGGCGGGCGTGATGTCCGGCGAGCGACGGTCCGCGGCACTCAAATGCGTCGTGTCCAATGACGGTGCCGGCGCGGTAATGACGGCACGCAGCGACGCCTCGTCAATGCTGACCGAGCAGCCCGGGATGGCCCGCGGCGCGAAGAAGCGTCTGCCTTCGTGCATGTAAGGCGCCGTCGGCGGCAAGTGCAGGCGCAATCGCTGGAAGTCGCTCTCTTCCAGGTACAGCTGCCCTTGCGGTCCGCGCAACACCACCGTCATTTCCCCGGGTTCAGCCTCGCTCAAGGTCACTTCCAGTACAGCTTCAGTCAGTTCGGGCGGGTCGGAGGCGGTCGCCCGGGCCGCGAGGCAGAGCATCAAGCACAGCAATCCGGAATATGTCTTAAGCGCGCAGCCAATTCGGATTAGCCTTGTCATGGGCGCGCGCCAATCCACAGCTCTTAGAGATCGCTGGGTGCAACGTCGGCCGAAAAATCTCCTTGGTCGCTGTGACCGCGAATCGGTATTGCGCCCTGTCTTTTCGCGTCTGCCGGCGGAGTCAAGGTCCAACTCATGCGGCTGCCCGGCAGCACATACTTGGACGTGATGCCTCGCAGCGGCATCAGCGAGCCCGGAAACTGCGCCTCGAAGTCCGTTATTTGCAAATGTCCGCTGCCGCTATTGGTCGCAGCAAGCTCGAGTTGACCATTGGGCAGCCAGCGCGATTGCCAGGCCAGATCGGCATTCGGTTTGCCATGCGCGGGAGCGACGAACACGGGAATGCTCAGGCGCAGCGCGACGCGCAGGCCGGTGAAGTCCTGCGGTGCTGCCTGCGGAACTTCCTCGAAAATCACCCGATAAGTCAATTCCTGCGAAGGATCCGGCTCGCGCCGTAGTGCGACTCGAATGATTTGCTGACCATTGGCCGGTATCTGCAACACCGGCGGCGTGGCCAGCAGCTCGCGCGTGTCGTCGAGTTGTTCCGCACCGTCGCTCTGCGACCAGCGCACGACCCGGATTTGCACGACGACGGGGCTGTCGTCGGCGTTCATGATCGTGAGCGCTTCGGTGCGATGGCCGCCGGTGAGCTGCGCGCGAATCGGAGAAATATTGAAGGTACTCGCGCGCGCCGGCGCGGCGATTGCCGCGGCGATCAGCAGCGAAGCCAGGAGCGTTCGCATATCTTTAGTACGTGACGGTGACGGTGATGGTGTCGGTGTAATTTCCCGGAACCGCAGCCTGGTTGGTCGCGCTGTCCGGCAATTGACCGAACACCGTGACCGTATTGGCCGTTGCGACGCCGGCGCCGGTGCCGGCGACGGTTTTGCTGGTGCCCGAACCGTCGCCAAAAACTTGCGCGAATGCGGCAGTGGTGAACAAGTTGTACTGCAGCGTATTGGCACCCGAACCCATCAAGCGCTGCGTGATCGTGCCGCCCGTGGTGGTGCCGCCATTCAGTGCAATCGTGTAGGGCGTGTTCTTGGTGCACTTGACGCTGATGGTGCTGTTGTTCGCGATGACGCCGCCGCCGGGCGTGTAGGGACTGAAGGCGAGCGTCGTGGCCGTCGCGGAGCACGTAGCCTGCACCGTCGCAGTCACCGCAAAGGTCGTCGTGGTGGTTGCAGAATTCGCGACGCTCACGAGCGTCGCACCTAAGATCAGCGTCATTGCTTGAATCTTGCGCATGGAATCCTCGAGTTTTTTGAGATCGATCAAATGTGCGGCAGCGGCTCAAAGCCGCCGCCGCACTACGTTCATCAATAGGTGACCGTGACCGTGATGGTGTCGCTGTAGCTGCCCGGTACTGCCGCCTGGTTGGTGGCGCTATCCGGCAACTGACCGAAGACCTGCACGGTGTTGGCGGTTGCGACTCCCAAGCCCGTCCCGCCGATCGTGCCGGTACCGCCGGTGCCGTCACCGAAGATCGTCGCCAGTGCGGCCGTGGTGTACAGGTTGTACTGCAGCGTATTGGCGCCGGCACCCATCAGCCGCTGCGCGAAGGTGTCACCCGTGGTCGATCCCGCATTGAGCGCAACGGTGAAGGGTGTGTTCTTGGTGCACTTGACGCTGATGGAAGTATTGCCGATCTGCGCACCGCCGCCCGGCGTGTAATTGGGGAATGCCAAAGTCGCGGCCGTCGCGGAGCAGGTCGACTGCACCGTCGCAGTCACCGCAAACGTCGTGGTGGTTGTGGCAGCTTGTGCAATGCCCGCAGCCATTACTCCGGTTGCGAGGGTTGCAGTGAGAATCTTGTGCATGAAAGCTCCTAAAATTGCCGTGTGACATCATTGCCGGGATTCCCCGAGTGCGGCTATTTTTGCTGGATACCCCTAATGCGTTGTGACCCCTCTCTCAGATCGGTCAGCTGGGGCTCAAGTTTTGCGGCAATCTGCCGGGCCCATCTCAATTTGCGGGCACTTGCGTGAGAGTGGCGCTGCTCCGGCCGCGGTCGCAGCAGGCCAATTGTGTGAAGCAATTCCGTATTTGCGCGGGTGGTGCTAGGATCTTATGCGTCGTACTTAAGGTATTGCCTTGCCAAGATTCAAGCACCACCACCGGTTTCGCGTCGCGCTGATCGCAGCGCTGGCGCTGATATGCGCCCAAGTGGGCGCGATGGCGCACGCCTATTCGCACGTTCCGGAGGCCACGTCGCTTTCCGCGCAACAGGCCAAGCTCGGAATTCATGATCTTTGCAAAGACTGCCTGAACTTCGCACCGTTGCTCTCGGCGGCCGGTGCTCCCGCCGCGTTGCCCTTTGCCCTTCCGCAGGCCTGCAGCCTTGCCCCGCAAGCGCAGATCGCCTGTCTGGTCGAACTTAAGTTTCGCCTCGCGTTTCGTTCCCGCGCTCCTCCCGTCACGCCCTAAATCCCAGAGAAGATTTTTCGGCCGCTGAAAATCAGCGGCTCAAGGCTTTTGGCGTGGAGTTTTCGATTCATGTTCAATTTCAAACCCTTAAGGGCGCCCCTGGCGCTCGTGTTACTTCCCCTATTTTGTGTACCGCGCGCGCAAGGCGATGAGACGGAAGGCGCAACGCCTGCTGTCGATGAAGTGGTGGTGATCGCGCAGCGGCTGAACGAAGCCCGCAACGGCATCCAGACCCAAACAGGCGCTTCAACCTATACGATCAACGAAGCGGCCATCGGTGCCCAGCCGGGCGGCGACAATCAGCTGCTGAACCAGGTGATCATGCAAGCGCCCGAGGTTGCCCAGGATTCCTTCGGTCAATTTCACGTTCGCGGCGAACACAACGGACTGCAATACCGTTTGAACGGAATCATTTTGCCGGAAGGCATCAGTGTGTTCGGCCAATCGCTCGATCCCAGGCTCATTTCCTCGATGACCCTGATCACCGGCGCGCTGCCCGCGGAATACGGCCTGCGCACCGCGGGCATCATCGATTTGAAAACCAAAAGCGGCGTCATCGATCCGGGCGGCTCCATCTCGATTTACGGCGGCAGCCATGGAACGGTCGAGCCGAGCTTCAACTACGGCGGCAGCGAAGGCAGATTCAACTATTTTGTCTCCGGCGACTTTCTTCGCAATGATCTCGGCATCGAGTCGCCCGACGGCCGCTCGAGCCCGGACCATGATCACACCACGCAGTATCATGAGTTCGCCTACCTGGAATACATTCTGGATGAAAGCAACCGCCTAAGCGCCGTGCTCTCGAGTTCGGTGGGGAAGTTTCAAATCCCCAATCGCGCCGGCCAGGTACCGGGCATCACCAATGCGGACGGCACGCCGCTCACGGTCAACGGCCAGACGACCTATCCGAGCGATGCGCTCAATGAAAATCAGCGCGAAGTGAACCATTTTGCCATCTTGAGCTGGCAACACTCACAAGGGGCATTCGATGTACAGACTTCGGTGACGGCCCGTTATTCGAGTTTGAATTACGTGCCGGACCCGCTGGGCGACCTCCTCTTCAACGGAATTGCGCAAGACGCCTATAAGCAAAATGTTGCCTACGCACTGCAATCGGACGCCGCGTACAAGCTCAACGACGCGCATACGATACGAGGAGGCGTGTTCCTGCAGACAGACCGATCCAAGAGCTTGACCAGCTCGGCGGTCATCGCGCTGGACGACGCCGGGAATCAGACCAGCGATGTCCCGGTCACGATCGCCGACAACGGCGCGAAAACCGAGTGGCTCGAGAGTCTCTACTTGCAGGATGAGTGGAAGCTGATTCCCACGGTGACGGTGAACTACGGGTTGCGCTTCGACAAATTCACCGCGTTCGCGTCCGGGCATCAGGTGAGCCCGCGGGTCAATGTCGTCTGGCAGGCCCTGCCCGATACGACTGTGCACGGCGGCTACTCGCGCTATTTATCGCCGCCGCCGTTTGAATTGGTCGGAACCGAGACGGTGTCGAAGTTCGTGAATACGACTGCCGGGGCGGAAGTGCTGCAGGCAGACACCCCGCAAGCCGAGCAGGCCAATTACTATGACATCGGCGTTCAGCAGAAAATCGACGATCGGATCACGGTTGGCTTGGATAGCTACTACAAGCAGTCGCATAACTTGATCGATGAGGGGCAGTTCGGCGCGCCAATCATTCTGACGCCGTTCAACTACACCTACGGCAAGCAGTACGGGGTGGAACTGAGCAGCAGCTACACCGCGGAGGACTTCACGGCCTATTTGAATCTCGCCTGGCAAAGCGCCCGCGGTAAAAACATCGATTCGGCTCAATTCAACTTTGGCGCGGATGACCTGGCCTACATCGCCGAACACTACATTCATTTGGATCACGAACAACGCGTCACGGCCTCTGGCGGCGCGTCGTATTCGTGGGGTCACACCCGCTTCAGCGCCGACTTCCTGGTCGGTTCCGGACTGCGCGCCGATTTGCAATTGCCCGACGGCAGTTCCATCCCCAATGGGGCGCACCTGCCCTACTACACTCAGATCAACCTGGGCGCGAGCCACGTCTTTCACCTGGACGATACCGGCACCCTGACGACCAGGTTCGATGTGATCAATGTGTTGGACAAGCGTTATGAAATCCGCGACGGCACCGGAGTGGGCGTGGGCGCGCCGCAATTTGGACCGAGGCGCGGCCTGTTTTTCGGCATATCGAAGAGCATCTAGCCTCGGCGCTGTGACTG
>DATHKV010000098.1:0-9687 GCA_035488895.1 Steroidobacteraceae bacterium | reverse complement strand
AATGGGCAGCAGATTGAATGCTGCCAGCAACACGTTGACCAAGATCCCCGCCTGCGCCATGAGCACGACCCAACTATCCAGCGTATGGCCGGACCTGACGATCAGGACCAGGACGAGTATCCCGGCCCACAAAAGTGCCATCACCAAATTCGCAGCAGGCCCCGCCAACGCCACCATGATCAGCGCAAGACGCGGCCGGCGCAGCACGCTGGTCACGACCGGCACGGGTTTCGCCCAGCCGAACAGCGGCGCCCCCACAACGAGGAGCAGCCCGGGGATCAACAAGGTCCCAAGCGGATCAATATGACGCAGCGGATTCAAGCTCAGTCGCCCGAGCAACTCGGCAGTGCGATCACCGAAATACCTTGCCATCCATCCGTGTGCCACTTCGTGCAGGGTGACCGCCACCAGCACCGGAATGGCAAAGATCGAAATCTTCCTAAGAATCTCATTAAAATCCAATGCTTGCACTCGTTAGTTAAATTACTTACGAGCTCTCGTGCCCGCATTGGCGGCCATTATACGGTGGCCGTCGGTGCAAAGGGGCTGACATCACCCCGCCCTTCGCGCACCACAATGGCGCGATCGGTCGACAGGTCAATCACCGAGGTGGGAATCAATCCGCAGTTGCCGCCGTCCAAAACCATATCGACGCTGTGCTCGAGCCTGTCGTAGATCTCCTTGGCGTCGGTGCGCGGAAGATCCTCGCCGGGCAGCAGCAGCGTCGAACTCATCACCGGCTCGCCCAACTCGCTGAGCAGCATGGCTGTGACCGGGTGGTCCGGAACGCGCAACCCGATCGTGCCGCGCCGTTCGTGCTTCAAGCGCCGCGGCGTTTCCCGCGAGGCTTTGAGCAAGAAGGTATAGGGACCCGGCGTGTGTGCACGCAGCAAACGATATTGCCAATTGTCGACCATCGCATACTTGCCGACATCCGCGAGATCGCGGCACACCAGCGTGAAGTGATGATCTCGGTCAGTCTGACGAATGTCACGGATGCGTTCGAGCGCAGCCTTGTCGCCGATATGGCAGCCCAACGCATAGCAGGAATCCGTCGGGTAAACGATCACGGCTCCGCGGCGCAGCGCCTCGACTGCCTGGCGCACATAGCGGCGCTGCGGCGATACCGGATGCAGTTGCAGATAGATGCTCATCTCGTCGGCTATGATACGCGGATGACTCAACTCATCGAATGGTCGCCACTGATCGTTTTTTTTGTAACGTTCAAGCTGCGGGATATTTACTGGGCGACAGCGGCGCTCATGATCGCCTGCGTGCTGCAGCTGCTGATTCATCGCCTGCGTGCCGGCAGCTTCAAGACCATGCACATCGTCACCAGCTGCCTCGTGCTGACCCTCGGGACGGCAACGCTATTGCTGCACGATCAGCGCTTCATCCAATGGAAACTCACGGTATTGCTTGGCTTAACCTCCGTGGCCTTCCTCGGCAGCATGGTCATCGGTGAAAGGCCGCTGGTTCGTCGCCTGCTCGAGGCGTCGTTCAGCGAACCCCTGGCGGTCTCCGCGCGCGGTTGGCTGCTCATAAACATGCTATGGGCGCTGTGGTTTGCCGCTTTTGCGCTCTTGAATTTGTACGTTGCCAAGAATTTCACAGTCGACTTCTGGATCAAATTCAAAGTCTTTGGATTTCCCGCCGCGACCATGCTCTTCATGCTGCCGCAGGTTTTCTGGCTTGCCAGCAAAGCGGTCAGTCAGCCCGCACCTGCCGGTCGGGCCGAGCCGGTCAATCCGAGCCCCGCGGCCACCCGGGTGCAGCGCCTGCGCGAGCGGCTGCAGAGCCGCTTTGCGCCCGCACAACTCAGCGTCGAGGATGAGAGCCATCTGCACGAGGGCCACGCCGGGGCTGCCGGCGGCCAAGGTCACTTTCGCGTCCGCATCGTGTCCGAAGCCTTTCGCGGTATACCCTCGGTGGCTCGCCATCGACTCATTTACGCGGCGGTCGACGATCTATTGAAGAGCGACATCCACGCGCTGGCAATCGAGGCGCTGCCGCCCGACAAAGCCTGAGGGGCTGATATTATGTTGCGTCGCGACAACGACCTCGTTGCTGCGCAAAATCCATTCAAAAATTGGTGAGATCGCGCTGTTGAGGCTAAACTGCCGCCCCCGGGCGCGCTGGCCAGCAAGGGCCTAAGTCGCTTTTTTTTGCTAGAGGAACCTAATGAGCCAATTTTTGAGTACACCGTGGACCCGCATCGCCACCGTGACAGCGTTTGCCCTAGTAATGACGGCCTGCGGAAAAGGCCAACAGGCGACGCCCGCCGCACCTGACAAGGCGGCTGCGCCGGCGACCCCGCCCGTCGCGACCGTTGACGGCACAGCCATTTCCCGCACCGAATTCGAGATCTACCTGAAGAGTCTGTTGCGCGGGCGGCCTGCGACGGAACTCACGACCGAGCAGAAGAATCAGGTCCTCGATGAAATGATCAACATGCAGTTGTTGGCCTCCCAAGGCTTGAAAGACGGCGTAGACAAGGATCCGGATGTCACCGCGCAACTCGGCGTCGTGCGCATGCGGGTGCTCGCGGATGCGGCGTCGGCGAAGTATCTGAAGGACAAGGATCCGACGGATGCCGAGTTGCACAGCGAATACGACTCCGACATCGCGGCCATGGACAAGACCGAGTATCACGCACGGCATATTCTGGTCGCCGACAAAGACAAGGCTGATGCCGTCATCAAGAAGATCAAGGGCGGCGCGAAATTTGAGGACGTCGCCAAGGCGGAGTCCACCGACAGCTCCAAGGCGAATGGCGGCGACCTCGGTTGGTTCACGCTGACCCGCATGGCCAAGCCGTTCGGTGATGCCGTAAAGGGATTGAAGAAGGGCGAAATGACCTCCGCGCCCGTGCAAACCCAATTCGGCTGGCACGTCATCAAGCTGGAAGATACGCGCGAGACTGCGCCGCCGCCGTTTGAACAGGTGAAGCAGCAGGTCGGCACCGGCGTCGTCCAGAAGAAACTTCAGTCCTACGTGGAATCCCTGAAGAAGACCGCGAAAATCGATAAAACGATGTAGTCGGACTCCGACGACGTAATCGGTATCTTGAGTATCGTAGCGGACTCGTTCGAGTCCGCTACGATTTCAGCAGTTTCAAAAATGCCGCCTCATCGAGAATTTTGATGCCGAGCTGCTGCGCCTTCTTCAGCTTGGACCCCGCCTCCGCGCCCGCGACCACATAGTCGGTCTTCTTCGACACGCTGCCGCTCACCTTTCCCCCGAATTGCTGGATTGACTCCGCAGCTTGTTCGCGCGTCAGGGATTCGAGCGTACCGGTCAACACGAAGGTCTTGTCGCGCTGTGCGCCGCCGCCGGCGCTCGCGACAGCCGGGGGCGGCCATGTGATCCCGGCGGCGAGCAAGCGGTCCACCACCGCGGCATTGTCTGCATCGCGAAAATACGCGGCCACCTGCTTCGCCACCACCGGACCGACATCCGGGACGCGTTGAATCTCCTCCTCGCCGGCACCGCGTAGATCCGCAATTTCCGGAAAG
Source organism: Steroidobacteraceae bacterium (assembly GCA_035488895.1). Taxonomy (GTDB): domain Bacteria; phylum Pseudomonadota; class Gammaproteobacteria; order Steroidobacterales; family Steroidobacteraceae; genus Bog-1198. The sequence goes on along the minus strand of DATHKV010000098.1, from coordinate 6,172 downwards.
TATTGCGCCAAGCCTAAGGCCGTGGACTCGCCCACATCACGGATGCCGAGCGCATACAGGAACCGCGGCAAGGTGGTGCGTTTGGCGGCCTCAATGGCCGATTGCAGCTTCTGAGCCGATTTCTCGCCCATGCGTTCCAGTGTGGCCAGCCGATCCGCCTGCAGCGAGAAAAGATCCGCAGGCGTCGTCACCCAATCACTGTCGACGAGCTGCTCCACCAGCTTGTCGCCGAGACCCTGGATATCCATGGCGCGGCGCGAGGCAAAATGCTGAATTTGCCCCTTGCGCTGCGCCGCGCAGCGGAGTCCGCCGCTACAGCGCGCCACCGCCTGGTCGGCTTCGCGCACCACGGGATTGCCGCACACGGGGCATTTGCTCGGCAGCTCGATCAAGGGCGGCTCCGGCTTGCCTCTGCGCTCAAGCAGCACCCGTGCAACTTCCGGTATGACATCACCCGCTCGGCGGATGACGACGGTGTCGCCCACGCGCACGTCCTTACGGATCAATTCATCCATGTTGTGCAGAGTGGCGTTGCTCACCGTAACGCCGCCCACGAATGCCGGCTCCAAGCGCGCCACCGGTGTCAATGCGCCGGTGCGCCCCACCTGAAATTCAATGCCGCGCACCAAGGTCAGCGCTTCCTCGGCGGGGAATTTATGCGCGATGGCCCAGCGCGGCGCACGCGAAATGAACCCCAGCTGGCGCTGCAGATTCACATCATCGACCTTGTACACCACGCCATCGATTTGATACGGCAGGTTCGCACGCGCTGCGCCCATGTCGCGGTAGTACTGAAGACATCCGTCGATCGACTCGACCACGCTCGATTGCGGGCATATCTTGAAACCCAGCGCGCGCAACGCCTGCAAGGTTTCGCTGTGAAAGGGAGGAAGCTCGCCGCCCTCGACGAGGCCGACGCCGTAGATGAACAGATCCAGCGGGCGCGCCGCAGTCATTTTCGGATCCAGCTGCCGCAGGCTGCCTGCCGCGGCATTGCGGGGATTGATGAAGGGCTTTTCGCCGCGGGCCGCCGCTTCCTCATTGAAGCGCCGGAATCCCGCGAACGGCATGAAGACCTCGCCGCGCACCTCGAGCACCCGCGGTATCCTCGCACCACGCAGATTCAGAGGCAGCGCCTTGATGGTCCTTAAGTTCTGGGTGATATCCTCGCCGGTCTCGCCGTCCCCGCGCGTCGCGCCTTGCACGAAGCTGCCGTTTTCATAGCGCGCGCTGACGGCCAAGCCGTCCAGTTTCGGCTCCGCCGAATAGCGGATTGCTCCGCTTGCGCTAAGCCGCTCGCGGATGCGGCGATCGAAGTCCCGCACCTCATCGTCGCTGAATGCATTGTCCAAGGACAGCATGGCTACGCGATGTTTGACCGCGCCGAAAGCCGACACCGGCGCCGCGCCCACCCGCTGCGTGGGTGAATTGGGAAGCAGCAGCTGCGGGTACTGCGCCTCGAGAGCGCGCAGCTCGAGCATCAGCTTGTCGTACTCCGCATCGGGAACTTCCGGGTCATCCAGCGCGTGATAGCGGTAGTTGTACCGCTCCAGCTCATCCCGCAGCTGCGCGGCACGCGACGCGGCCTTCTTCGGCGGCTCGATTGTCTTATCCGCGCACACCTCGGGAGCCCGTCCTAGCCCCGCGGCAGCGCCGCCTGGAAGCGCGCCACGTCGTCGCGCAACGCCGCCGCGCGCTGCGGCGAGAGCGGCATGCCCTTATGGTCTTGCACCATGCCAGAGAGCTCCTGTGCAAGCCCGCGCGCCGCGCCGAGCAACTCATCGATGGTCAAAAGGGGTTCGACCGGTCCCGGCAGCACGGCAAAGAGCGTGATCCCGCGAAATTCCTCGGAGGACATTCGCGCGACATCAAAGGTGCCCGGCTCAATCAGGCTGGCAACGCAAAACAAGCTGCGGCCGTCGACATGCCGGCGATGAAAAACCTGGTGGCGGCCATAAGCGAGGCCGTGCAATTCGAACGCCGACAGCAGCGTGGCACCGGACCAGCGAACCTCGCCCGCCGCACACACGCGCAGCGTCACAATTTTCTGCTGCTCGCTGGCATTCGGCGCCTGCGCGGGCGCCCCCGCGCCGCGATCCGAGGATTCCGGCAACAGCGTCGGAACCCGGCCGGGGGTGAGCCTGGCCGCCGCCATCATGTGCGCGGCCGGCGCCGGGTCCGCCGTCGACGCCGTCACTTGATCGGGATGCACCATCATCGGGCCATCCAGGATGGGAACGTGATCGAATTCCTGGGTGTGGATACTCAAGGGTTCGAAGGGCGGAACGCCCCATTCGCGATCCTTGGCCTCAATGGTAACGGTCGTTGCGATGGCGGCATCGTCTTCGGGCGGATGGCGGGTTTCGGGCAATTCGCGAAATTCCGGCGCTTCGCGAAATTCGGGTGATGGGCGAAACTCGGATGGTTGGCGAATTTCGGGTTGGCGAATTTCGGACGCCGTGCGAGCTTCGATCGGCGGCGTGATCTCACGCAGCTGCGCATCCCCCGGTGCCTGCGATGAGCGCCGTCTTCCCCACCACCAAATGCCGGCAAGCAACACCAGACTCAAGGCCAATAGGATCCAACGCAGCTGGGCAGCCATAGGAGCCTGCGCTACATCGCGGCCATACGCACAGCCTCATCGACATCCACCGACACCAGGCGCGAGACGCCGGGCTCATTCATGGTGACGCCGACCAGTTGCGAGGCCATCTCCATGGTGCTCTTGTTGTGCGTGATGAAGATGAACTGCACGCTGCGCGACATGTCGCGGACGATGTCGCAGAAGCGGCCGACATTGTTCTCATCCAGCGGCGCGTCCACTTCGTCCAACAGGCAAAATGGCGCGGGGTTCAAGTCGAAAATCGCAAATACCAGCGCCACGGCGGTCAGGGCCTTCTCGCCGCCTGACAGTTGGCTGATGGTGCTGTTGCGCTTGCCTGGCGGTCGGGCCATGACCGAGACACCGGCGGCATTCGACTCCTCGCCGGTCAATTCCAGGTATGCATGCCCGCCGCCGAAGAGTCGCGGAAATTTTTCCTTGAGGCCGGCATTGACGCGGTCGAAAGTGTCCTGGAAACGCGTGCGGGTCTCGCGATCGATCTTGCGCATCGCCGACTCGAGGGTTTCCAGGGCGTCGGTCAAATCCTTGCACTGTCGATCCAGGTACTCCTTACGCTCCGACTGCTCCTTGAATTCGCCGATGGCGGCGAGATTCACCTGGCCCAAACGTTCGATTTTTCCCTTCGTGTCCTCGAGTTGCGACTCCCAGTTCTCCACGGTCGCGTCCGCCGCAATCTGCGCGACCAGCACCGCGAATTCGAAATTCGTCGCCGTCAACTGCTCCGCCACGCCCTCGCGGCGAATGCGCACCTGCTGAGCCGCCAGGCGCGCCTCGTCCAAACCGGCGCGGGCCGCCTCCAAGCGCTGGTCGACCGCAAACCGTGCCGCTTCATGCTCGCGCAACATGCCGTCCAGCTCGTCGCTGGCGATTCGCGCGGCGCGCAATTCCTCCTCGACCTCCGCGCGCTGGCGCAATTCGCGCTCCAGCTTGAGCTGCGCCTCGGCAAGCGGCGCTTCGCCTTCCGCGATCTGAGCGAGCAGCTCCACGCGGCGCGTCTGCAGGTCCTCGAGCTGTTTCTCGAGACGGCCCACCGTGGTGATCAATGCCGAATGCGAGGAGCGCCGCGACTCCACCTGAACTGCCAGGTCGCGGGCATGCTGTTGCGCCGCGGCGGCCGCTGCACGCGCCGCATTTTGCTCCGTGCGCATCCGCTCGCGGTCTCGCTCCAACTCCATGCGTTGCGGCTCGAGCGCGGACAGCGCGTCGATGGCGGTTTCCATCCGCCCGCGCGATGCCCGCAGCTCGCTCTCGCTGCGCGCGAGTTCGAGGCGAACATCCGCGAGTTCCGACTCGAGCTGCTCCAACCGCTTGGCCGCATCGTCGGTGCGCGCTTGTGCGGAATTCAGCTCCGCCCGCCGGTCGACATGCTCGCGATGCAGCCGGTTCACTTCGGTTTGCAGGCGCTCGCGCCGGTCTTCGTGATCGCGGACCCGCTCGCGGGTGTCATCCAGGCGCACCTCGAGATCTTTTACCGCCTTTTCGAGCGAATCGACCTGAATGCCGATTTCACGCAGCGTCTCTTCGCGCTCGATCACGCCCGTATGCGGGTCCGCATCGCGCGAGACGCGCAACCAATCATTGCCCAGCCAGATTCCATCGCGGGTGACGACCGATTCACCGGCCTCCAGCTGCCGCCGCAACTTGAGCGCGTCCGCCAGGCTTTCGGCGGTCTGAACCGACGACAGCAGTGATCCCAGCACGGTGGTGCCTTGCACCTTCGCCTGCAACGAGTCGGCAGCGCGCGCGCCGGGCGCGCCTTCGGTGCTCACCACCGCCAAATTTCCGCCGTCGAAGCTGCCCAGCACATCCGTAACGCTGTCCAGGCCGTCGACGCAAACCGCTTCCAGGTAGGATCCCAACACGGTTTCGACGGCGCGTTCCCAGCCCTTGTCCACGCGCAGTTGCTGCGCCACGCGCGGCCGGCGATCCAGCGACTGGGACTTGAGCCACTGCGTCACTTTTCCGGATGCCTTGCCCAGCGCCGCCTGCTGCAGCGCCTCGGTCGAGACCTGCTCTCCCTGCGCCTGCTGCAAGCGCGCCCGCAGCGCATTGAGCGACTGGCTCTCCTCGCGTTCGCGCTCGCGCGTCACCGAGATCTCCGACAGCAGCGTCTGCAGCTCGGCCGCTGCGCTCTCTCCCGCAGTCCGCGCCGCATCGGCGCGTTCGGTCAGGGTCTCCAACGCCGCCGGGGGCTGCAGCTGCGCAAACGCCGACCGTTCCGAATCCTGACGCTCCTGCTGCTGCAGCAAGCGCCGCTGCTGACTCTCCAATTGCTCGATGCGCGCCCGCTCCACCTGCGTCTCGCGCTGCCCGAGCGCGACGGCCTGAGCGTGGTTGTCCCATGAGAATTGCCACGACGTGAGCGCCTGCTCGCAGCGTTCAAGTGCCTGCGAAGCAATGCGTTCGCTTTCGTGCGCGGCGTCGAGGCCCGGCACCATGGTCGAGAGCTCCATCGACAGCGATTCGAGCTGCACGCGATCAAGCTGCACCACGCGCGAAAGCTCGCCTGTCTGCGAATCGATCTGCTCCAAGTCGGATCTTTGGCGTTGGCGCAATTCGCGCGCGTACTCGATGCCTTGTTCGATCCGCGTGACCTCGGCGCCCGCCTCGTAGTAGCGGCCCTGAATCGCGTTCAAGGCATCGGCCTTGGTCGACTGGTCGGCGCGAATCCGTTCGATATGGGCTTCGGCTTCGCGCAAATCCGCCAGCACCGCCTGCATCGCCGTCTCGCAGCCGGAGGTCGCGGCATCGCGGCCACCGGCTTCCAAATCCAGGCTTTGCAAACGCAACGCCAGCAATTCCGCAAACAGCTTGCGCTCATCTTCTTTGAGCGTTTGGTAGCGGCGCGCCGTCGCCGCCTGGCGCTGCAGGTGGCGGATCTGTTTTTCCACCTCTTCGCGCAAATCGTTCAAGCGGTCGAGATTCTCGCGCGTATGCCCGATGCGGCTTTCGGTCTCGCGGCGCCGCTCCTTGTAGCGCGAGATCCCCGCCGCCTCCTCCAGGAAAGCACGCAGGTCATCTGGCCGCGCCTCGATGACGCGCGAAATCATGCCCTGCTCGATGATGGCGTAGCTGCGGGTTCCCAAGCCGGTGCCGAGAAACAGCTGCGTGATGTCCTTGCGCCGTACTTTTATGCCATTGATAAAGTAGTCGGAAGTGCCATCGCGGCTCACCGCGCGGCGCAGCGCCACTTCGTTGTAATTCGCGTAAGGGCCGCCGATCTTGCCGTCGGAATTGTCGAATACCAATTCCACCGACGCGTTGCCCAACGGTTTGCGGGACGAGGAGCCGTTGAAAATGACGTCGGCCATCGACTCGCCGCGCAAATGCTTTGCGGAGATTTCCCCCATCACCCAGCGCACCGCATCGATGATGTTGGATTTGCCGCAGCCGTTGGGGCCCACCACCCCGGTCAGGCTGCTGGGGAAGGTGACGGTCGTCGGATCAACGAACGATTTGAAGCCGGCGATTTTGAGTTTCGTTAAGCGCATTGTTCACGCGGTGTCGTGGGCCACTTGTGGCGCGTAGTGTAAAGTAAACGTCACACAG
>DATHKV010000097.1:0-14168 GCA_035488895.1 Steroidobacteraceae bacterium | reverse complement strand
CAGCCGCTTGCGTTTTAAGAGATTTTCGGGCGGCTTTCTTCAGCAAATTCAATCAGGGCGAGCACCAGGGAAAGCACTACGGGTCCGGCAATGACGCCGATGGCCCCGAACGCCGGAATCCCGCCCAAAACACCCACGAATACGGCCAGGGCGGAGATTCGCGCGCGGCCGGAGATGAGCAGGGGCCGCACGACATTGTCCAGACCGCTCAAGGCAGAGCCCCACACCAACAAAAATATGCCCCAGCCCCAGTGCTTTTCAAAGAACAGCCAGATCACGGCGGGTACCCAGACCAGGGCCGAGCCGCCCACCGGCAGCAATGACAGCAGCGCCGCCAACACGCCGAACACCACGGGCGAAGGCAGGCCGACGATGGCGAAGCCGATGCCGAGGAACAGCCCTTGCAGCATCGCGGTCACCGTGGTGCCGTAGACGATCGCGCGGGTGACCGCGCTCAACTGCGTGAACAACCGTTCCTTGCGGTCTTCGGCCATCGGAATCAAGCGCCGCGCGCGCACGATCATGGTGTCGCCGTCGCGCAGAAAAAAGAACAACAGAAACAGCATGATCGCGAAAGCCAGCAGCGAACCCAGCGCGCCCAGAAAAAACGAGCCGCCCAAACTCGCGGCGCGCTGCATCACCTCGCGCGTTCCGGAGACCAGCCAGGATTGCACCTGCTCGGCGGAAATAGAGGCGTGCGCCTGCAGCCAGGTATTGATCCTTGCGATCCAGGGAAACTGCTGCAGATCCGAAAATGACTTGATGTCCATGTCGGTCGCCGATTTCTGCAGCTGTCTCAGCAACACGGAAATTTGCGACACGAACTCTACCGATAGCGCGCTCAAGGGCAGCAGGATGACGATCGGCGCAAGCACCGTCAGCACGCCGGCGGCAATGGATCTGCCCTTGAGCCGGCGGCGCCAGCGAAGATTGACGGGAAACAGCAGGAAGGCGAGAAATGCCGCCCAGGCCATGGGCAGTGCAAACGGCCTGAAAATCAGCAGCAGCGCGTAACCCAAGATGGCCGCGACGGCAAGCGCAAATACCCGTGAGTAAAAACTAGGTGTGGCGGGCATGAGAACATCCTAACATTCGGTGTGCCACCAAGGAGCCACACATTAACAGCATCGCGCGGTCGACATTCACCGCGGCGCCGGATCTGCGCCGCGTTCTCATTTGCCTCTTCGCGGTCGCTGTCATGAGCGCACGCTCGCAAGCCGCGCCGGCCGTTGCGCCGTACGGGTCCTGGGCCTCGCCCTTGAGCGCGGAAGCGCTGGCTGCGGGCGGGATCAGCTTTGGCGATCTGCGCAGCGCAGATGGGCGCCTGTACTGGACCGAAAACGTTCCGGCCCGAGGCGGAGCGATCGCATTGTTCAGTTTGGCCGGCGGCTCTCCTGAACAAGTGACGCCGGACGATGCGAACGTGCGCACGCGGGTGCACGAGTACGGCGGCGCGCCCTTTGTGGTGGACGGCGATACCGCGTATTACAGCCAGTACAGCGATCAGCGCCTGTACGCGCTCAAAGAAGGCGGCAAGCCTGCGCCCGTGACGCCGCTCCAGTATCGCTACGCCGATTGCGTTGCGGTGCCGGGAGCGCCGAAATCCTCTGCGCTGCTGTGCGTGCGCGAGGATCACACAGATCCTGCCCACGTTCGCAATGCACTCGTACGACTGCCGATCCCCGTTGCCGGCGCCGGCGATGTGCTGTTCGACGGCAGCGATTTCGTTTCTTATCCGCGTTTGAGCCGCGACGGCCGGCGCGTGGCGTTCATTACTTGGAACCATCCCAACATGCCCTGGGACGGCACCGAGTTGCACGTTGCCGAGCTCACGGCACAGGGCCTCAAAGACGCGAAGATCATCGCCGGCGGCGCCACCGAGTCCGTGCTGGAGCCCCAGTGGGATGGCGATGGCACGCTGTACTTTATTTCCGATCGCAGCGGCTTCTGGAACCTGTACGCGCAGCGCGCCGGCGGTGCGCATGCCGTGTGGCCAAAGGCCGCTGAATTTGCCGGTCCCCTTTGGCAATTCGGCCAATCGAACTATGTGCTCTTGGGCGACGGCCGAGCCGTGGTGAGTTTCCGGGACCGTGGCGTGTCGCGCCTCGCGGTGCTCGACTTGAAGGCCGGCACCGGCCGCGAATTGGATCTGCCCTTTGTCGATTTCTCGCATTTGACCAAGATCGATTCACAGCACATCGCGGTGGTGGCAGGCGCTTCGAAGTCGCCCTTGTCCATCGTGACCATCGATATCGCCGGCGCCAAAGTCACGACCCTGCGCACGGCCGGTAAATCGCCGCTGCAAGCGGATGCCATATCGGTCGCGGTTCCCATCGATTTCCCGAGCGCGCACGGCCGCACATCGCACGCCTTTTATTACGCTCCCACCAATCCGGGCTATCGAAGCACGCCCGGCTCATTGCCGCCGCTGTTGGCGTTCGTGCACGGCGGGCCCACGTCGCAGTCGACCGCGTCGTTGCGCTCCGGCGTGCAGTATTGGACCAGCCGCGGTTTCGCCGTGGTGGATGTGAACTACGGCGGCAGCTCCGGTTACGGCCGCGTCTACCGCCAGGAGCTGAATGGCAATTGGGGCGTGGTCGATGTGGAGGATGTGATCGCGGCGGTTCGCTTCCTGATCGATACCAAGCGCGCCGATCCTGCGCGCACGGCCATCAGCGGCGGCAGTGCCGGCGGCTACACCGTGCTGGTCGCGTTGAGCACCAGCGACGTGTTCCGCGCCGGCGCGGATCACTTCGGCGTCTCCGACATGACCGCCCTCGCGCGCGACACGCATAAATTCGAGAGCCGCTACCTGGACTCCCTGATCGGACCTTTACCTGCGGCGCAGGCGGTGTACGACAGCCGTTCGCCGCTCAATCACCTGGATGGATTCAAGGTGCCGGTGCTGGTGCTGCAAGGGGCGGATGATCCCGTCGTTCCGCCGAATCAATCGCAGCGCATTGTCGAGGCGCTGCGCGCGCGGCGCGTACCTGTCGCCTATGTGCTGTATCCCGGCGAAGGCCACGGCTTCCGCAACCCTAAGCACATCATCAATTCATTGCAGGCGGAATTGTCGTTCTACGGACAGGTCTTCGGATTCAAACCGGCGGATCAGCTGCCGCCCCTGAACATCGAAGGACTACCGCCCGCGTCTTAAAAGCTCAGACGCGGTGACGTTCAGGGCGCGGCGCCGGGCGCGTACGGCACACGCAGGTTTAACAGCCAGGCTTCGATCATGGCATTGACGGTCTCCGGCGCTTCCTGCTGTACCCAGTGGGATACGTTGGGCAGATAGCGCAGCGTCAGATTGCTGACGTGCTTCTCCGTGCCGTAGGTGAGTTCCTTGCCGAGCGCGGTATCGACCTCTCCCCAGATCATGAGGGTCGGTACATCGATGCGCACGGTGCCGCGGCGGCGATTGCGGCGAAATCCGCGCAGCAGCGCCCGATAGTAGTTCAGCATCGCCGTGAGTGCGCCCGGCGCTGCCGCGGCGTCGCGATAGACCCGCAACACCTCGTCGGGAAAGCGAGTCTTGTCCACGGCCATGCCGCGAAAGGCGTGCCCGATTGCCGCACAGCCGTTGCGGGCGAGGCCCCACTCCGGAAGCCACGGCAGCTGAAAGAAAAAAATGTACCAGGACTTGGCCAGCTGCCGCCGCGTGCGCAAACCTTTCTCGGCCAGCGCGGGATGCGGAACATTCATGATGATGAGTCTCGAGATCGGTACGCGGCCGAACATGGCGTAGTACCAGGCGATGAGTGCGCCCCAGTCGTGCCCCACGAGCACCACCTCCTTCGCCCCCGACGCCTCGATCAGCGCCGCGACATCCTCCTCGAGATGTTCGAGCGTATAGGACTGAACGCCGCGGGGGCGGAAAGTGCCGCCATATCCGCGCAGGTCCGGCGCCCAAACGCGAAACCCTAGATTCGCGAGCACCGGCATCTGGTGGCGCCAGGAGAACGAGGACTCCGGAAAGCCGTGCAAGCACAGCGCCAGCCGCGCACCCGATCCCAACGTCGCAACGTTGAAGTCGATGCCGTTGGCGCGGACCCGCTCGTGGCGAATCGCCTCCTGCGTCACGGCAGGACCGGATTGTGGTAAATGGTAACGGCAGTCATGACGAAGGCCTCGGGTCGTTGTACGATCATTGTGATTCAAATTATAAGAAATGGGAGACAAGCACCATGATTCGACTTCATACATTGGTTGCGGGTGCGGCTTGGCTGCTGATGGCCGGGTGTGCGCAACCCTCCTTCGACGCCGCCGCCGAGGGCGCAAAGCTGGCGCAACGGGATGCGGACTGGTCCAAGGCGTCCTTTGAAGGCAAAGACATCGAGAAAATCGTCTCCTACTGGAGCGACGATGCGCATGTACTGCAGCCGGGTCTGCCGCCGATCGACGGCAAGACCGCGATTCGCGCTTTTGTCACCGCCAGTTTGAAAATTCCCGGATTCAAGATTCAGTGGGCCTCGCAGAAGCCCGCGTTTTCGCCCGACGGAAAGATGGCCTACATGTTGAGCACAGTCGAGACCACGGCACCCGGAGCCAATGGCGCACTCGAGTCCACGCACGGCCGCTCGGTGACGGTGTGGCGGCGCGACGGGGATGGCGAATGGCGCTGCGTGGTCGATATTTCCAACGACGCACCGGCGACCTGAACCATGAGCGTCGCGCGGCTATCCATCCTCTGCGTTTGCCTCACCCTCGCCGCACCGGCATTCGCACAGACCTACGACATCGTGCTCAGCGGCGGGCGCGTAATGGATCCGGAGACCGGCGTCGATGCGGTCCGCAACGTCGGTATCACCGAAGGCCAGGTGGCGCGGATCTCGCCGCAGGCGCTCGCCGGCAAACGCGTCATTGACGTCAGGGGACTCGTCGTCGCGCCCGGCTTCATCGACCTGCATGAGCATGGGCAGGATGCCGCGAGCGGCCGCCTCAAAGCCTTCGACGGCGTGACCACCGCGCTGGAAATGGAAATCGGCGTTCCGGATGTCGCGGCATTTCTGCAAAAGAAAGAAGGCCACTCCCTGATCAACTACGGCACGACGGCAAGCCATCTTGCCGCGCGCGCACTGGTGTTCGGTGCGCCCATTCATGACCCAACGATTCTTCCGCAATCGGGTCCTGCGACCAACCAGCCTGCGACAGCGGAGCAGATCGAGCGGATACAGGAGCGGCTGAATCGGGAATTGGATGCGGGGGCGCTGGGCGTCGGCATGGGCATTCAGTACGCGCCCGGCGCGAGCCGGCTCGAGGTGATCGACATGTTCCGCGTTGCCGCCTCGCGGCACGTGCCGGTATTCACGCATGTCCGCAGCTTCGGGCGTCTCGAACCCGGCTCGAGCATCGAAGCGATCAGCGAGGTCATCGGTGCCGCCGCCGTCTCCGGCGCCTCCTTGCACATCGTGCACATCAACAGCAGCTGCAACAGCGATGGCCTCGAGTGCGTCTCGTTGGTGGCGGGCGCGCGCGCCCGTGGGCTCGATGTCACCACCGAGGCCTACCCCTACATCGCGGGCATGACCGCCATCAACTCGGCGCTGTTCAATCCCGGGTGGAAGGAAAAACTCGGCGTGGGCTACGACGCGCTGCAGCTGCCGGACACCGGCGAGCGCCTGACCAAGGAACGCTTCGATACGCTGCATGCGGCGCCCGGTAATCTCACGGTGCTGCTCTTTACCAATACGCAGGAAATGGTCGACGCCGTCATTGCGCAACCCTTGGTGATGATCGCCAGCGACGGCGCGGACGGACATCCGCGAAATGCCGGCACCTACTCCCGCGTGCTGGCGCGAAACGTACGCGAACTCGGCAGCATCACGCTGATGGATGCCATCCGCAAGATGTCGCTGATGCCTGCGCAGCGGCTGGAAAAGGCGACGCCGGCGGCACGCCGCAAGGGACGGCTACAGGAAGGGGCCGATGCCGACATCGTCGTGTTCGATCCCAAGACGGTCGCGGATCGCTCGACCTATGCCGCGCCGCGCGAGCCCAGCATTGGAATGAAGTACGTGATTGTCGCCGGGACCCTTCTCATCGATCAGGGCAGGCTCAATGCCGATACGTTTCCCGGGAAGCCCTTGGTGACCGCTCAGGCCGGGAAGTAGAGATAGTGATCCACAATGAGCGCGGCGAACAACAGCATCAAATAGGTGATGGAGAATCTGAAAGTACGGATGGGTAACTCGGGCCTGATCCCCTTGTTGAGCGCCATCACGAAATAAAGAAACCGCGCGTTCAAGGCCACTGCGACGGCCAGATAGACGAGGCCGCTCATGCGGGTCAGGAATGGCAGCAGAGTCGTCAAAATCAGCAGGACGGTGTACAGCACGATCTGCAGCCGCGTGTAGGGGATGCCGTGAGTCACAGGCAGCATGGGAATGCCCACCTTGGCATAGTCGTCGCGCCGCGCGATCGCCAGCGCCCAGAAATGCGGCGGCGTCCAGGTGAATACGATCAGGAACAACACCAGCGCATTGGGGTCGATGGTATTGGTCACCGCGGCCCAGCCGAGCACGGGCGGTGCCGCCCCCGCGGCGCCCCCGATCACGATGTTCTGCGGCGTCGCGCGCTTCAGCCACATCGTGTACACGATGGCGTAGCCGATCAATGAGCAGAACGTGAGCGCGGCGGTGAGCGCGTTCACCCCGGTCCATAAAATCAGCATCGACGCCAGGCCCAAGGCGACGGCAAACATCAGGGCGTGACTCTCCTGCATGTGCCCCGTGGGCAACGGCCGGCGCCGCGTGCGATTCATTTGCCCATCGATGCGCCGATCCAAAATATGATTAAAGGCGGCCGCCGAGCCCGAGGCCAGGGCGATTCCGATCGAACCCAAAATCAGCGCATTCAGGGGGATCCAACCGGGCGACGCCAGCACCATGCCGACGATGGCGGTAAACACGATCAGCAGGCTCACCTTGGGCTTGGTGAGCTCCAAATAGTCCCGCCAGCCGCCGTGGACGGCGCCGGCAATCGGCGGATTATCGGGTACGGTGGACATCGCGCAAGGGTATCACGCCGGCCTGACGGAACCGGCCGCGGCCGCTTCCGGCCAGAGCAGGCGCAGCAAAGCCACGGTACACAGGACCAAGAGCGCGGCGCCCGCATTGTGCGAAGTCGCCGCGGCCAAGGGCATCCCTAAGTGCACCATGGTGATGCCAATGCCGATCTGCAGCAGCACGGCGCCGATCAACAACGCTCCCACCACCCGCAAACTGCGGCTCCGGGCGCGGATCACCGTCATCGCCCCCAAGGCGATCAAAATCGAGCCGGCGACCAGCGCGCCGATCCGATGGCTGACATGAATGGCGACCCGCGCCGGGTTCGCCAGCACGCCGCCGGTGTAGTCGATGTCGAGGCCGCGCCACAGCACGAAAGCGTCGCGAAAATCCATGGGCGGCCACCAAGCTTGCTGGCAGGTTGGAAAGTCCGGGCACGCCACCGCCGCATAGTTGCTGCTGGTCCAGCCGCCGAGCGCGATTTGCAGCAACAGCGCGGCAAGCGCCACCAGCGCGAATTTGCGCAGCCCCACTTCGGGTGCCGAGCGTTCGCGCCGCGGCGGCGTGAGCGACAGCCACCACAGGACTGCCAGCGTGGTGAGGCCGCCCAATAGATGCGCCGTGACGATCAAGGGTTTCAGCAGCAACGTGACCGTCAACGCGCCGAGCGCGCCCTGCAGGCAGACGAGAATGAACAGAAGCGCGACCGCGATCAGCGGTTGACCTCGGATTTTGCGATTCCACGCCGCAAAGATCAGCAGGCCGGTGATGATGACCCCTAAGGTGGTCGCGAAGTAACGATGGGTCATCTCGTGAATGGCTTTGCTGAAATGCTGATCCGCTTGCGGATAGATGTGGCCATAGCAGCCCGGCCAATCCGGGCAGCCAAGCCCTGCGTCAGTGAGGCGCACCCAGGCACCCAGCACGACCACTGTCGCCGCGAGCGCGGCGCCCGCCAGCGCAAGCCGTCGAAACCAAAGCAACCGTCGTTGAGTATCCATGCGTCAACCAATCGAAGACAGGCGCAGCAGCCGCTTCATGTCCTCGAGCATGCCCTTCGGCTTTGTATCGGGGGCGTAGAACATCATGGCGTTGCCCAAGGGGTCGATGAGGTAAACCCGGTGAGAATTCACCGCGCCGGCGCGCATCGGCAGCAAGGCCAGCAATTCTGCATCGGCCCTGCTTTCGCGAATCACGATCAAGTCCGGGTGCGCCTGTTTCAGTTCCTGAAAATCGCAGCAATCGCCATCGCCGATGAAAACCCGTTGCACACGGTGCATCTCGCGATCGAGGGCGAGGCGCACCTGGCGCGTGTCGTATAGATGCTTGCCGCACTCATCGTCGCAGCGGCCCTTCTGCACATACAGGAACGTCCATTTGTCCTTGAGAAACCGCGGATTGGTTTGCGCATCGCCCGCCGCGCTGGTCGCGCTGGTCGCGCTGGTCGCGAGCGGCAATGCCCGTTCCGGCAGCGGCCGTGGGGGTACGATCAATTCGCCGGCATTGACGCGTCCGCCCGGGTGCCAATCCTTGCCGTAGTACAAATAGAAGGCGAGCGCCAGCGGCGCGAAAAACATCAACGCCACCCCGATCAAGGTGCGCCGCTGCCTGCGATCGTGCGCACTGAGTTCAGTCATGCGCGGAACTCGTCATACGCGCACCTCGGTGCGCCGAAAGTTCGTGACCGCATAAATGACCGCCAAGGCCAGCGCCAATCCGAACCACTGCACGGCATAGCCGACGTGGCGCAGGGGCGGGAAGCCCGGCGGCGCCCAGTTGCGCGCATAACCGTCTGCTTCAGCCGCATCGAGCAGGATCGAGTCGGCGGCGGACGTCCACCGGGTTTCGTTGAGCAGCCGCGCGACGTCAGACTGCGTGGGAAAGCTCGCCACGACCGGAAACGGAGGTGTGAGTGCGGCCGGCACTCCCATGTGAATGCCGGGGCTGGGCAAATTGTCGGCCCGCCCCCGGATGCGGCGGGGGTCGGGAGCAACCGCAATGGCCGGCCGATCGGCACGGGTCGGTCCTAAGGGAATCCAGCCGCGATTGACCAGCACCCAGCCGCCGCCTTGCAGCGCAAAGGGCGTGATCACGAAATATCCGGCGCGTTCGGCATTGACCATGTTGTCGATCAGGATCTGGCGCGTCTCATCATAGTGCCCCGCCGCTTCAACGTGCTGGTAGCGGGGCAGTTTCGCGGTCGTAAGGTCGATGGGGCGCGTGGCATCGGCGCCTCCCGCGAAGGCGTCGAACAGCACCCGCTTCTCGTCGGCGCGATGCAGCTGCCAACGCCCAAGCGAAAGCAGCAGTGCGATCAAGGCAATCGTCAGCAGCGTCGTGAAGGGCCGCGGCGCGAAAGTGCGATTACCGACTTTGATGGGCACGATATACTGCAGGTCCTAGAAGCCCTGGACGCGCCAGATGGCACTCAAATATCTCATCTTAGGCATGCTCGCGCTGATCTTGATCAGCCTGGGCAAAGCGCTGTTCCATTTGTCGAGCACCCGCGAAGACGACGGGAAAAAAATGGTCGTGGCGCTGGCCTGGCGTATCGGACTGTCGGTGGCGCTGTTCGTGCTGTTAATCGTCGCCTACTACAGCGGCTGGATCGCGCCGCTGCATCTGTCGAATCACAGCCAGTAGACGAAAAAGAACAACCCGAGCCAGACCACGTCGACGAAGTGCCAGTACCACGCGACGGCTTCGAAGCCAAAATGCCGCTTGGGCGTGAAGTGCCCGTTCATGACTCTGAACCAGATCACCGTCAGCATGATGGCGCCGACGGTGACATGCAACCCGTGAAATCCGGTCAGCATGAAGAACGTGGTGCCATAGATGCCGGTGCGCAGCTGCAAGCCCAGCTCGGTGTAGGCCTCGTGGTACTCGGTCGCCTGCAGGGCAACGAACGCGAAGCCCAGCAGGAAGGTCAGCGCCAGGAAAATCTTCAGCCGCGTCCGGTGTCCCATGATCAGGGCATGATGCGCAATCGTGACCGTCACGCTGCTCGACAGCAGGATCGCGGTGTTCACGACGGGCAGCCCGAGGGCCGGGACCGTTTCGAAGGTGCCGTTGGCGCGCGGACCCAAGGTCGCCGGACCGTTGGTGGGCCAGTCGCCGCCATAGTCGTTCCACAGCAGCAGCTTGGTGAAGATCTTCACGCCGTCGCCTGAGAGCCAGGGGACCGAGAAGTTGCGCGCATAGAACAACGCGCCGAAGAAGGCGGCGAAGAACATGACCTCGGAAAAAATGAACCACATCATTCCCATGCGGAACGACCGGTCCACCTGCATGTTGTAAATGCCTTGTTGGTTCTCGGCGATGACCGTGTGGAACCATAAAATGAACAACATCGCGAGCATCAAAAAGCCCGGCAGCAGGAACCACGCCGAACCCCAGTCATTGAGCGTTATGACGGCGCCGGACATCAGCGTGAACAGCGTGACGGACCCATAGATGGGCCACGGGCTGCCGTGAGGGATGTAGTACTTATCCGTGTCCGCTTGCGCTTGCGCCATATTCAAATCTCTGACGGTTTAGGAATGACAATAGTTTAACGAGTGAACTCAAGGCCGTGTTGAGGTTTGCGTCGTATCGTAGAAGGTATAGGCCAGCGTAAGCCGGTCGACCTTGGCCGGCAGCTGCGGGTCCACAATGAATCGCACCGGCATATCGCGGCCCTCGCCCACGCCGAACTTCTGCGGACTGAAGCAAAAACACTCGGTCTTATGGAAGTATTGCGAGGAGCCCGCCGGAGAAATGCTCGGCACGGCCTGGGCGACCGAAGCCACCGAGGTCAGGTTCTTCGCATAAAACTCGGTCTCGTACAGCTTGCCGGGATGAACGCGCATCGAGCCGACCTTGGGCCGGAACTCGTAGCTGCCCACCGATGCGGGCGATGCGACGAATTCGATGGTGACCTCGCGATTCGGGTCGATCGCTTCCTTCACGGTGGCCGGGCCTGCCTTGGCTTCCGCATTGCCGATGCCCGTCGCACGGCAAAACACATCGTAGAGCGGCACCAGTGCCCAGCCGAAAGCAAAGCTGCCCGCAGTCATGATCAGCAGCCCCCAGACCAGCTTGCGATTGGCGCGCTTGAGATCCATCAATGGTGGCTGCGAAAGACCAGCAGCGCGATGAATCCGAAGTAGAACGCCAGCGCCAGGGTCGCGAGGCCGAGGGCCGCGTTCCGAATGCGCAATTTTCGGGCGTCTTGAGCCGTGCTCACTTGATTTCGGGCGCCGTGGTGAAGCTGTGGTACGGGGGCGGCGAGGGCAGCGTCCATTCCAGACCATTGGGCCGCGCGTCGTCCCAAACCAGGGCGCTCGCCTTTTGGCCGCCGCGAATGGACTGGATGATCACCACCGCAAACAGGATCTGCGACAGGCCAAAACCAAAGCCGCCGATCGAGGAGACCATGTTCCAATCGGTGAACTGCACGGCATAATCAGGAATGCGCCGCGGCATGCCGGCCAATCCCAAAAAGTGCTGCGGGAAGAACAGGACATTGACGAAAATCGTCGACAGCCAGAAATGCCACTTGGCCAGGGTCATGTTGTACATGTGGCCGGTCCATTTCGGGATCCAGTAGTACACCGCACCCATGATGGCGAAGATGGCGCCGGGCACCAGCACGTAGTGAAAGTGCGCAACCACGAAGTAGGTTTGGTTGTATTGGAAATCGACCGGCACGATGGCGAGCATGACGCCGGAAAAGCCGCCGATGGTGAACAGGAACAGGAATGACAGTGCGAACAGCATCGGCGGTTCAAAGCTCAGTGAGCCCTTCCACAGCGTCGCAGTCCAGTTGAACACCTTCACGCCCGTCGGCACGGCGATCAGCATGGTGGACATCATGTAGAACAATTGCGCGGCCACCGGCATGCCGTCGACGAACATGTGATGTCCCCACACGATGAACGACAGAAACGCAATCGATGCGATGGCGTAGATCATCGAGGTCGCGCCGAACAGCGGCTTGCGCGCAAAGGTTGGCAGGATTTCCGAGATGATGCCGAAGGCCGGCAAAATCATGATGTAAACCTCGGGATGCCCGAAGAACCAGAAGATGTGCTCGAACATCACCGGGTCGCCGCCGCCCGCCGCGTTGAAGAAACTGGTGCCGAAGAAATGATCCGTCAGCAGCATGGTGACCGCGCCGGCCAGCACCGGCATCACGGCAATCAGCAGGTAGGCGGTGATCAGCCACGACCAGCAGAACAGCGGCATTTTCAACAAGTTCATGCCCGGCGCGCGCATGTTCATGATGGTCACGATGACATTGATGGCACCCATGATCGACGAGGCGCCCATCATGTGAATGGCGAATATCAGCATTGGAAAGGCATCGCCGGTCTGCAATGACAAGGGCGGATACAGCGTCCAGCCCGCCGCCGCCATGCCCCCCGGCACAAACATCGTCGACAGCAGCAGGGTGAAGGCGAAGGGCAGAAGCCAGAAACTGAAATTATTCATGCGCGGCAGCGCCATGTCGGGCGCACCGACTTGCAGGGGCACCATCCAATTCGCCAGTCCGACGAAGGCCGGCATGACGGCGCCGAAAATCATGACCAGCGCATGATTGGTGGTCATCTGGTTGAAAAACACCGGGTCCATGAGCTGCAACCCGGGCTTGAACAGTTCGGCGCGGATGAGCATGGCCATGCTGCCGCCGATGAAAAACATGATCAGGCTGAACACCAGGTACATGGTGCCGATGTCTTTGTGGTTGGTGGCGAAGATCCAACGCTTGATGCCGGTGGCCGGACCATCGTGGTGATCATGATCGTCATGCACTTGATCGGGGCGGTGCGCGGTGTTGCTCGCGTGAACATTGGCCATAGTCAGATCGCTCTCTTAAATTATTGCTGCTTAGTTTATTTGGGGCTGTGCCTGCGCGGTGGGCGGCGGCGCGGGTGAGGCGGCGGCCGGCGCAGGCAGCGCTGCTTGCTTCGCGGCTGCCTTCTGCGTTTCCACCCACTTCTTGAACTCGTCCGGCGTGCGCACATCGACCACCACGGGCATGAAGCCGTGGTCGCGCCCGCAAAGCGCCGCGCATTGTCCGCGGTAGACCCCTTCCTTGCCGGGATCGACCTTGAACCACAATTCATTGACGAAGCCCGGGATCGCAGCGCGCTTGGCGCCGAAATCGGGCACCCACCAGGCATGAATCACGTCCTGCGAGGTCAGCAGCAGGCGGACCTTGGTGCCGCTCGGGATCACCAGGGGCTTGTCGACCTCCAGCAGATAGTTGGGCACCGATTTAGGGTCGATGCCGGAATTGACCTGGCGCGCGAAATTCGAGTCGCGCGCGAGCGTGGAGAAAAAATCCACGCCTTCCGCCGCGTCCATGTAGGCGTATTCCCATTTCCATTGGTATCCGGTCACGCGAATGGACAATTCGGAATTGCGCGTGTCTTCCTGCTTCAGGATGAGGTCGGCCGCGGGCACCGCCATGACCACCAGGATCAGCACCGGGATGATGGTCCAGATGATTTCCACCTTGGTGCTGTGAAGCATGCTGGTGTCGGCGACCGCGCCCTGCGAGTGGCGGAATTTCACCAGCGTGTAGATCATGGCGCCGAACACGACGATGGCAATGCCGACACAGATCCAAAAGACCTCCATGTGCAGGCCATACATGTCGCGCGCCAGATCGGTCACGCCCGTCGGCAAGTTGTAGCCGTTGGAGGTATTGGCGCCGGCATTGCCTGCCAACCCTAAAGCGGCCGCGCAAAGCACACCTGCGCCAATCAGCCTGCGCTGCCAGGAAGTGCTGCGATCGATACTGCCTCTGATAAGTCTCATCTAAACGGATCCTCTATTTCGCGACTTCAAGCGGCGGCGATTCATTCACGCCGCCGACTAATCTACCCAAACGCTCCGCCAGCACGCGGCGATCCTCCTCGGTGAGGAAATCGCCGATCTCAAATGCCCGGCCGTGGCTCTCGATGGTCAGCCGGCTGGTGCCATGACGCCGTGGCGGACTGCGAAGTCTAACCTTCGCCCAATGCCTCGCAAACTCCTGTTTTGCCTCGCCGTGGCGGGAGCGGGTTATCAGACTGACCCGGGAATCGGTGATCAACACCGTCTGGGTGTAATTTCGCCGCTGCATGCTGGCGTGCAAGGCTATCCCAAGGGCCAGCATCTCTAAAGCCCAAAACAGCA
>DATHKV010000096.1:0-47597 GCA_035488895.1 Steroidobacteraceae bacterium | reverse complement strand
CAAATTGGTTCCAATGGAATTGCACGTCCAGCTGCTCAAATCGGCTCCAACGGATCAGTAGTGCGCCCGTCGGCTCAGATTGGATCCAACAGCGTGATTCGACCAGGTAACTTGTTCGCTATCGATTGAGTGCCTCTGAGTTTGGCGGGTAGTTTTGCCCGCCAAACTACGTCGCGCAATGCATGCGGGGCGTTGTTTAGGGGCGATTAATCAATCGCTCTTATTTTTCGACGACTTGGCCAGCCGAGTCCAGGCAAAAATGTGTACGCTCATTTCACCAGTGCCTTTGCGCCGCGATCGCTTGCTGCGCAACCCCTCAAGATCACCATTTACTGAGTCAATATAAGCTGAACCGCGTTTTTTAATGTCCCGAAGGGTTGGTGCAATTGTATTCAGATTCACCTGCGGCACATGGCAATTCCTTTCTAGAAGAAGTACGGATTTCTTTTTGTTTGACGCCGAGTTTCTGCGCAGCGTATCTAAGTATCTCTCAATTACTAGCGCTGCCCGCGGTACCGCGAAATTTGGCAGCACGAACTCCCTCCTCTGGGCAACAAGATTGCCAGCCGCATCCACTCCTATACTTGGAGAACGCTGCATGAGCTCTAGCGCGATCCTGGCCGATAAAGGTACTCGCGCAGCACGAACCAGCGCAGAAACCGATCTCGGGCCTGGTCCAAGAGTTAACGGTACCGGTCGGTATTCCTTGTCCAAGAATTTTGGCGCCGAAAACCAAGTGGACATGACGATTCCCATGTTTTCATATGCCCGCGCCAATTTTCTGTAATGGCGAAAATCGGTCGCTCCTTTGCTCGGAGCGTAGTGTGCACAAATTGAATCGAGGATCCATTGTCTGGGTATTTTATTCGCGTCCAGAAATTCAATGGTAGCCGCAACGAGTGCGCGCGCTCCTTGGCGATTCACAATGTCTCTGTATGGAGATTCGGAATTCTTGATCATGTCACGGCTCCGTTGAAACGATCCCGATGTCTCATGTCCTATCGGTAGTTCTTGATTTAATCTTCCGTCGCCGAAAGTTCTTTCGCCGCCCCTTGCCAGACATAGACTCTGCGCCCGGGCCGTTCGCTCTTTCGTCCTCGAAATAGTAGACAGTTATTCCTGCCCGGCACTGCGACAATCCCTTTGAACTCGATCGCTTTGATTTAACACGAGAGCGTGCCAACAGCGAACTCGCGCCTTCTATTAGTGCCGCGCCCTGATCTGCCATTTGCCTGCGCACGAGAGGAAGGACACTTACATCGACATCACACATAAGTGCAGTCCCTTCAAATAACGGTGTTGCTGAAGTATGTAGATTGTTCTTGAGAGTACTCAGCAAGTCGCATGCGCGCTCCCCCACGTTAGCAATTGCGCTGCGAGTCATGCCCTTAAAGATAGGCACTTTCGTTTTTGCCTTGACTCGTTGCCCAGAAACGATTTCCACCGCGTTAATTTGCAGTAACTGATCAAGCATGGCTCGAACTGGGATTCCCCCACTGTGTACCGCTACTAACTGTTCGAAGCTTCTTTTCCTGCCGAATATCGGCAACACAGCGGGGTCTCCAGTGGCGCCTAAAAATCTCTGACTATCGTGCCACGCGGCAAGCACCCTTCTAACAGGGTGCTGTTCAATTCGCGGACCGAACGACGGTTCGCTCGTTTCCATAATTCGCGCAACCTCTCCTCTGGCTAATCCCGTAATAATTGATATACGGGAATAACTGCTGCGGCCGTTCTCCCTTGCGATTCGCACGGAAGCGGATCGCACGGCGATGTCTCTTATCATGCGACTGAATTCCCGCACCGTTATTCCAGTATCGAACATTACGTCCATCATCGGGTCGACCATGCGCTTGAGTGCAGCTAAGGCCGCTTCCTTCAGTGGGTCTGGCGATTCGGGTTCATTGGGAATATGCATTACCGCCCGTTACGTCAAAAATTACTATTCGTGTAAAATACCATGGTCAAAAAAGCCTCAGATGCGAAAACTGCAGTCTCTCAAATCGGGCGCCATTGGCTCTGCGTGCATCGGCTATTACTTAGCGCGATTCGATCGACGCCCGTTGCCAATTGACCTCGTTCGGTTCTCGATCGCAAGTTGTAAATTTAACTGGATAACCTACAAACTCATGTATCTTGTATGTCCCATTCGCTAGTCTGCTGGCGCTGCGGCGCGTCTCTCGCTTCGCTCAGCCTGCCGCTGCGACGTCTCGACGTCTGCAAGGCGTGCAACGCCGAACTGCACGTGTGCAAGATGTGCGTGGAGTACGACACTTCTTATGCCAAGCATTGCAGGGAGCCGACTGCGGAGGAAGTTCGCAAGAAGGACGAGGCGAATTTCTGCGACCATTTCAAACCTAGGCCCGCGGCCTATGTTGCGAAGAACGAAGCAGAACTCGCAAAAGCCAAGTCCGCGCTGGATGACTTATTTGGAAAGTGACTTTTTCTTCTTGGGCTTCTTGGCGGTTTCCGCGATCCGCCACAGGTAAAGCGCCACCACGGACCGATGCGGTCGCCACTTCTCGGAAAATTTCAGCAGCTGTTTCGGTGTCGGCAGCGCGCGTTTGCGATACAGCACCTGAAAACCTTTGCGGACTCCGTAGTCGGTTGCCGGCATCACGTCGGGCCGGCACAGCGTGAAAAGCATCAGCATGTCCACGGTCCAAGCTCCAACGCCGCGGGCCTCCAGCAGCTGCGCATAGATATCCTTATCGGACATTTGAGCAATCAGGGCGGCGCTCGGGATCTGGCCGGCATTGAACCGAAGGCAGATATCCTTCATGGCCATCGCCTTGCTGCGAGACAGTCCCGCTGAACGGAGCTGCACTTCGGTCATCTCCACCAGGCGCTTCGAGCAGGGAATGCCACCCTCGAACAAGGCGACGACGCGCCCCCAGATCGCACGTGCCGCGGCGCCGGCAAGCTGTTGGTGTGCGATCGCTTCGAGCAACGCAACATACGGCTCTCGTGCCGGCGGGCTGGGTAGTGCGAGGACGCCGATTCGATCTATCCACTCGCCTAATCGAGGATCGCTTTTTCTTAGATGCCTGACGGCATGTGCGCTCATGGAGCCAAGTGTAGTCGTAACCCCTGCGACTTCCGCCACCCCGACGCGGCAAACCTCTACAAATCTTAACACCCGGGGTTGCTAAATTAGGGGATTCCCGCATATTCATCCTCCGGGTTTACGCTCAGATTAGGGTGAGCGTATAAGGTTTGTGGACTGATATATTAGTGCCCGGAGTTCCATAGGATGGCGACGTCTCCGGATTTTTTGCGTCTCGCCTCGAGTGCGACACGTGCGTTGGCCGATACGGCGTTAGACAGCCTGCGCGATGCCGTGCTGGTGGTCGACGCCCGCCCTAGACATTTCCCCATCGTTCTATTAAATGCTGCTGCGCGCCAATGCTTGGAAGTCGATACGACTCCTCTCTTGGAGGTGCCGCTCCCCAACGTCTTGGGTGCCGCATCGGCCGCAAAGCTCGAGAGTTTTCTGGTAGCTGCGGCGGATCCTAGGGCGACATGCAGTCGGGTGCTGAGCTGGCGGTTCGCCGCCGGTGAGCAACCCGTCATGACCGACTTCAAGGCACTGGAGTCGGCACCGGGCCAGCGCCTGGTGATGCTGAGTTTTGCGCCGCCCACGCCGCAGCCTGATTTGGTGGCGGCCGTGGATCAACTGCCGTACGACCTGCTCATATTGGATGCGGACCTCAAGGTCACGTATGCCAATGCCGGGGCCATTCGGGCCGCCGGGTCCATTCCCGGGGGCGCCGTGGGCTGCTCGGCGTTGATGCTGATGCCCACGCTGCTCTTAAAACCCGAGGTCTTTGAACGGGCGTTGCAGGGTCAGCCGTTTCACGATGAGTCGCTGGTGTTTTCTGAGCCCGGCCGCCCCGTACGCCGTTTCGAGATTGACGTGCAACCGCTCAAAAGCGCCTCCGGTATCGGCGGTCTCGTCGTGATGTATCTGGAGGTGACCGAACGGCGTGTAAACAATCGCGCGCAGGGTAGTGCCGAACGGCGCTTGCTCGCGCTCACGGAGCATGCGCAGGACATCATTACCGTCGCCGCCGCCGATGGCCGCTTGCACTACGTGAGCGCCGGCGTGCAAAACTCCCTGGGCTACACCTCCGAAGAACGCGAGTCGAACTATGTGTTCGAGCACGTGCATCCGGATGACCGCGAGGATTTGCTCGCCAAGTACCGGCAATTGGCGGCCGGCGAGATCAAGAGCTTCTCACGTGAGTTTCGTACCCGCCACAAGGACGGTTCGTACCGCTGGCTGGAATCGCGCTGTGTCTCGGCACTGGATAATCCCTTGATCGGCGGCATCGTCATCAACTCCCGCGACATCACCGAGCGCAAGCAGGCGGAGTTCCGCCTGGCGCAGCGCGAAGAGGTTTTTCGCCTGGCCGCCGAGGCCGTGGACGGGATCATTTTCGAGTGGGACATCGTCAAAGGTGTGGTGCACCGATCGCGCGGGGTCCAAGAAGTCTTGGGCATCTTCCCCGAGGAGCTGGAGTCTTCTGCGGAAGCCTGGTTTGAACGGATCCATCCGCGCGACTTCCATGCCGTCAAGAAAGCGATCAGCGTCGCGCTCCTAAACGGCCGCGGGTGGGCCACCACGTACCGCATTCGCGATGCCAAGGGCCGCTACAAGGCGATTCTCGATCGTGCACTCGTTCAGCGCAATGCGGCGGGCGATCCGGTGCGCGTGATCGGCTGCAGCGTCGACATCTCGGAAATCAAACGCCTCACCGACATCCTCGGAGAAACGCAGCGCATTGCCAAAATCGGCGGCTGGGAATACAGCTACGCCACGCAGGAGCTGACCTGGACCGATGAGATGTTCCGCATCTTCGGCGCCAACCCCAAGGAATTCCGGCTGACGTGGGAGTCGATGCTGGAACAGTGCGTACCGGAGTCGAGAGAACAATTTCGCGAGGCGTGCCAGCGGGCCGAATCAGGCGCCGGTCACATTGACCTCGAACTCGAAATCAACACGCTCAAGAACCAACGCATCTGGGTCAGGGTCATTGGGCATCTCGAGATGCTGGGCGGCCACCCGTTTCGCGCCTACGGCTCGGTACAGAACATTCAGGCCAAGAAACTCGCGCAGATCGCGCTGGAAAACAGCACCGGATGGCTGAAGCTGTCCATGAACATGGCGAACATGCATGCCTGGCGCTGGGATCGTGCGCAAAACGCGTTCGAATTCGCGAATCTGGAAGATCCGCAGGCGCACTTGCCCAGCATCTTCCCGGATATGGAAACCATGCTGAAGCGCGTGCATCCGAAGGATCAAGGCGCGGTCAAGCGCGCGGTCGAAAGCGCATTTTCCGGCCAGGTCGAGGTGCGCCAGGAATTCGAGCTGCTCGGCAACGACGGCCGTTATCGTTCCTATGCAACGACGGCTAGGCCCTTGCACGAAGGCACTGCCGTGCGCGGCCTGGTGGGCGTCATCCAGGATGTCACGGCGCGGCGGGACTCCGAGCGGCGCCTGCGGCGCTCCGAGGAACTGTTGCGGGCGACCACCGCCAATACGGCGGACACGCTGTTTTTGCTCGACACCGCCATGCGGGTGCGTTTCGTGAGTAAATCCGTCAACGGCTTGTCATCCGAACAGATCATCGGCCTCGGGATCGACACGCTGCTGCCGGGCGCCGCCCGGGCCGGCGTGCTGCGCAAACTGGGTGGCTTGCTGGAGACCGGCGAGCCCATCACCTTCGAGTTCGAATCCTTCCAGACAGGGCGGGCGCAATACTTCGAAAACAGTGCCGTGCTGGTTCGCGACGATGGCGTTGCCACGGGCATTTCGATCTCCATGCGCGATATCACCGAACGCAAGGGTCTCGAGCAGGAAATTCTCGATGTCTCGGGGCGCGAGCGCCAGAGCATCGGGCGCGATCTGCATGACGGCCTGGGCCAGGAACTCACCGGCGCGGCGCTCATGCTGCGCGGGTTGGCCGGCCGAATCCAAGAGCGCTGTCCGGATGTGGTTGAGCATGTCAATGAGATCGTCGGCCACCTGAATCAATCCATCGAGACCGCCCGATCGCTGGCGCGAGGACTGTTGCCGGTGCGAACCGAAACCGGCGGTCTCACCGCAGCGCTGCGCGCGCTCGCCGCACGCAGCCGCGATGTGTACGGCTTGGAAGTCACTTTCAGTTCGGCGGTGTCCCCGGAATTCAACTTCTCGGAAACCCACGCCAGCCATCTGTATCGGATCACCCAGGAGGCGCTCACGAACGCAGCGCGGCACGGGCGGGCGATGCAGGTGGACATAGCCCTCATTGCGAGGGAGGGCGGCTTTCGACTGCGCATCACCGACAACGGCGTGGGATTTGTGCGCACCGCGCCTTCCCCCTCGGGGATGGGGCTTAAAATCATGAAATACCGCGCCGACATGATCGGTGCTAAGTTCGAAATCGCCTCGAATAAGCCACAGGGCGCCACCGTGACGGTCACAGGTTAGGCCGCGGGGCGTAAGATACAATGCAATCAGGCCATTTAAGGAGAAGGGAACATGGCAGCCAGCAGCACCTGGATTCGGTCTTCAGTGTCATCCTCGGGAGCTAGTACCGGTAAGCGCCGCGTGCGGCGCGTACTGATCGTCGATGATCACCCCATCGTGCGCCAGGGACTGCGGCGCATCATGGAGAACGAAGAGGATTTGCTTGTCTGCGGCGAAGCGGAAACCGCCCGCGATGCCCGCACGGCGATCAAGGAGCTGAACCCCGACGTCATGATCGCCGATATCAGCCTGAAGCAGAGCGACGGCATCGAGCTGGTGCGCGATGTGCGCGCCCATTACCCGCAATTGCCGATTTTGGTGCTGTCGATGCACGATGAGACCATCTATGCCGAGCGCATGCTCTCAGCCGGCGCCAATGGCTACATCATGAAGCAGGCCGCCAGCGAACAATTTCTGGTGTCGCTGCGCCGGGTTTTGGACGGAGGCATCTATGTCTCCGAGGCCGTCGGCAACAATATGATTCAGAAATTCGCCGCGGGCGGCTCCTACATCTCGGCCAATCCGATCGACCGCCTGAGCAATCGCGAACTGCAAATCCTGCACATGATCGGCAAGGGCATGAGCACGCGGGAGACCGCCGAGTCCTTGAACCTGAGCATCAAGACGGTCGAATCGCACCGTCAGCGGATCAAGCGCAAGCTGAACCTCAATACCGGCACGCAGTTGGTGCAGTACGCGGTGAATTGGTTCACGGGCCGCGAGGGCAGCACCAACGTGCCGTCGGACAGCCCGAATGCCTAGGCGCTCTTAGCCGCGCCGGGGCGGATGGCGGTCACGTCGCGCACGCAGCCGGCAAAGTGAGTGGGATGGCCGGCGTCGTTGCGCTGCGCGGAGCCGCGCAGCTGCCACCATTCGGTCTGGCCTTTCGCAAGCTGCACCTGAAATTCGGTGTCGAGCGGCGTGCGCTCTTCGAGATGCGAGCGCAGCTTGCGCAGCAGCGCTTCCCAGGTCTCGGGCGACATGAGCGGCCGCAAATCGGTCAAGGCCGGGCGCTTCACGGGTTCGGTCGACCCGAGGCGCAGGCAAAACCAGTCGCTGAACCAGGCAGAGCCGTCGGCCAAGTCCAATTCCCAGAATCCGTCGCCGCTCGCGCGCATGGCGCGCGCACCGGGCGCCGGTGAGTGGGGGCTAGAGGGACGCGAATCGCACATTCCGCGCTATCGGTCCGTTGTGCTCCTGTCTGAAGGCTGTGAAGCCCTGCAAATGCACGAATTGGGCTCGAATTCAGGCATTCTCTTAGCGCCAGTGAGTGCTAGTGCCGAGATTTACAACCTGGTTCTCACCCATGATTCAGTCACTGAGAACTACGCCGATATCTCGATACACGAGAAGCGGAAGGCTGCGGGGTTGCTTAAAGTGTCTGAGACGGAATCTGTGACGCCGATCACGGTCGATGCATCACCGGCGATTTTGCTGGCCGAGGATGACCCGGTCACGCGCATGCTCATGACCCGCTTTCTCAAGAACGCCGGCTACGAGGTCGACGCCGTGGCCAATGGTTCCGAAGCGCTCGACAAGATGACGAAGCGCTATTACCCGATGCTGGTCACCGATTGGGAGATGCCCGAAATGGACGGCATCGCGCTCTGCAAGGCGGTGCGCAACATGCAGCTCGACGGCTATGTGTATGCGCTGCTGCTGACGGCACGCGACGCCAAGGAACACATCATCGCGGGGCTCGAGGCCGGCGCCGATGATTACCTGGTCAAGCCCGTGCATGAGGCGGAGCTCATCGCCCGCTTGAATGCCGGACGTCGCATTCTCGCGCTGGAACACTCGCTGCGTGTGGCGAACCAGCGCAACCGCATTCTCTCCATCACCGACGCTTTGACGGGTGCCTACAATCGGCGCTACCTGATGGAGCAGCTGCCGCGTGAGTTCGAGCGCTGCCGCCGCTACGCCTATCCGTTGTCGGTGCTGATGTGCGATCTCGATCATTTCAAACAGGTCAACGACCAACGCGGCCACGCGGCGGGCGATGACGTACTGCAGCAATTCGCCTGCCGCGCGCAGAAATACATTCGCGCCAACAGCGATTGGATTGCACGCTACGGCGGCGAGGAATTTCTGATCGTGCTGCCGGAAACCGCGTACGCCGACGGCGTTTTGGTCGCCGAGAAAATTCGCAACCTGGTGGCCGCCTCGCCGTTCGCCACCCGCGCCGGCGACACTCAAGTCACGGCCAGCTTCGGCATCGCTTCGACCGGGCCCAGTGGGCCGGATCTGACCTTGAAGGCGGAGGCGTTGATCCGCGCGGCCGATGAGAGCCTGTACAAGAGCAAGCTCGCGGGGCGCAATTGTTCGAGCGGCCAGGAACTGGCTGTGCCGCTGCCGCTCGCGGCGCACGCCTGAAGGAAACCCGTCACCCGACTTGGCGCAATTCCGCGTTGACCGCGGCCAGCTTCTCACCCAGGTCTGCGACCAAGTCCCCGATGGCCGGAATGGAATTCTCGCGCACCGCCGTTTCGAGACTCGAGGCGGCCTGACTTAAGACCAGTGCATGAATATTCGCGCTGGCCCCTTTCAAGGAATGCGCACGCTTACGCACCGTGTCGAAGTCGCTCACTTCCAGAGCGGCAATGATCTCGGCCAGGCATTGATCGCCGCTGCTGACGAAGGTTTCCGCCAGTTCCCGCTCGAATTCCACATCGCCGCCGGTGAGCTCACGCAGCGCATTGCGATCGATGGCCGGCGTGGCGGAAGGCGGCCTCACGAAACGCCCCAATGTCTCGATCAGCTGCGCCGGCTCAATCGGCTTGCCCAGATGCGCGTCCATGCCGGCCGCAATGCAGTTCTCGCGATCCTCGCTCATGACATTGGCGGTGAGCGCAATGATGGGCAGGCGCTTGCCGCCGCGGCCGGATTCCAATTCGCGGATGCGGCGCGTCGCCGTAAAACCATCCATGACGGGCATTTGGCAGTCCATGAGCACCGCGTCGAATCGCGCGGCGCCGATGCGCTCCAAGGCTTCAGCGCCATTGTTGGCGATGATCACCTCGGCCGCCAGATTCTCCAGCAGGCGCTGCGCGACGCGCTGGTTCACCGGATTGTCCTCGACCAGCAAAATCTTGTTGCCGCGGAAGGTGGGCAGCGCTTGCGGCGCGGACTTGACGTTGGGCGCATGCGGGGTCTTGCCGGTCAGCACCTGGTCCAGGAGGCTGGTCAGCAGCGCGGCCCGAATGGGCTTCAGGCCAATGGCATCCGGTCGGTATTCGCGTTCGGCCGTGTCGTGCTCGGCGCCGAACAAGGACATCAGGATAAAGGGCAGTCGCGCATAGCGTGCATCGGTGCGCAGCGCATTGAGCAGGTCGAAGCCGCCGCGCATCGGCATCAATTCATCGGCCAACACCAGATCGAAGTGTTCCTTGGCGAGCTGTTGCAGCGCCTCATCCACGCTGCCGACGGAGACCGTGGTAAAGCTGTAGAGCTCGAGCTTTGAGGCCA
The DNA here is from genome assembly GCA_035488895.1 of Steroidobacteraceae bacterium. GTDB lineage: Bacteria > Pseudomonadota > Gammaproteobacteria > Steroidobacterales > Steroidobacteraceae > Bog-1198. The sequence continues at coordinate 37,618 of DATHKV010000096.1, read as the reverse complement.
GGCTTGAGCGGGCGGCGGGAATGTCGTCCACGATCAAGATCTTGCGTCCCAGCCCGATCGGCTGGCGCACCGGCTGATCCTTGACGACGTCCAGCTCGACGCGGACCCAAAAGGTCGAGCCTTGGCCCGTTTCGCTGCGCACGCCGACTTCACCGCGCATGAGTTCCGCCAGGCGCTTGACGATCGATAAACCCAAGCCCGTGCCGCCGTAGTGCCGGGTGGTGGACGAATCGACCTGCGAGAAGGACTTGAACAGCCGGTCGAGGCGATCCGCGGGAATGCCGATGCCGGTGTCGGTGACGTCGATGGTCAGCGAGGAGCGATCGTTCGCACCCAGCTGGTTGGCGACTTTGAGGGTGATGTGACCCTCGTGCGTGAATTTCACCGCGTTGCCCAAGAGATTGAGCACCACCTGGCGCAGGCGCACGGGGTCGGCACGCACCATGACCGGCACTTCCGCATCGATGGTGACGATGAGTTCAATCCCCTTGGACGCGGTCTGCAGTGCCGTCGCGGCCACCGTCTCGTAGAGCAGGTGAATCAGATCGAACTCGACGTTCTCGAGTTCCAGCCGGTCGGCCTCGATCTTGGACAGATCCAGCACGCCGTTGATCAAGGAGAGCAGCGCCTTGGCGCTGCCGCGGATGATGTCCAGATATTCGCGCTGCGTGGCATCGAGCGGCGTTTCCGCCAGGATCTGCGACATGCCGAGGACGCCGTTCATCGGCGTGCGAATCTCGTGGCTCAAGTTCGCGAGGAAGCTGCTCTTGGCGCGATTGGCCGCTTCCGCGGCGAGCTTGGCATCGAGCGAGGCTTGTTCGGCGACTTTGCGGTCGGTCACCAGCTGCATCGCACCGGCGAGGCGTAGCGGCGTGCCGTCGGCGGCCCGCTCGGCCTGGCCGCGTGCCCGCATCCATTCGTAGTGTCCCGCCTTGTGGCGCACCCGAAATTCCAGGTCGTACACGGCACGATGCTCGAGGTGATTGTCGAGCGCCATCCCGACGCGTTCGCGGTCCTCCGGATGGATCAGGGTCACGAACTGCTCATGCGAGGAACCCAATTCCTCCACGCTGTAGCCCAAAATCTCGTTGAAACGCAAGCCGTACCAGGACACGTTGGTGAGCAGGTCGATTTCCCACAGGCCGTCCTGCGTGCCGCGCAGCGCCCGTTCCAGGCGAATTTCCACCGAGCCCAAGGCGGCCTTGGTGCGCTTCAAGTCGCTGATGTCGATGAGCGCGCCGGTGATGCGTTCCACATCCCCCGCGGGTCCCCGCCCGACCTTTGCCTTCTCGCCGATCCAGCGCTCGGCGCCGTTGTCGAGCAGCACGCGGTACTCGCAGCGATAGTACGGATCCGTGGGTGTGGTCTCCAAGGGTGCGCCGCGTACGCGCGCAAAGTCATCCGGATGCACCCGGGACAGCGCCCGGTTGAGGTCATCGAGCGGCGTGCTGGGCGGGATCCCGAGGAGTTCACGGAAGTTGTCGGAGCAGAAACGGCTGTTGCGGCGGAAATCGAAGTCGAACGTGGCGACGCCCGCCGCGGTCTGCGCAATGTTCAAGGATTCGGTGGCGTAGTGGAGTTTGTCCTCCAGCTCCTTGCGTTCGGTGATGTCGGTGATGGTGCCGATGGCACGCGAGTCGTAGCCTTCGCCGCCCAGGAGCACCTGGCCGCGCCCGGCCAGCCAGCGCACCTCGCCGTTCGCCGACAAGGTGCGATATTCGGTTTCATAGCCGCCCCCTGAGGCGACCGCGTCGCTCAAGGCATGGACGACGCCTTCGAGATCTTCCGGATGAATGGAGGCCAGCCACTCCTCGCGGCTCAAGGACATGTCGCGGCATTCCAGCCCAATGAGTTCAAAGAACAGCGAGGTGCCCTTGATGGTCCCGGTCACCAGGTTCAGTTCAAAGACGCCAAAGCCGCCCGCCGACTGCGCAAATTCCAAAAACTCCGCCGAACGGCGCGAGGAGGTGTCGGGGTCACCCAAAACCGGCGCGATCGCGTTCACGGCCTGCGGGGTCGGAGACGCGGTGTTCGGCCTGTCGGAGCGCCGGCGGAATTTATTGAGTAATTTGTGACTCGACCAGCTATACATGCGGTTTCCGTACCCGGTGGGCCTTCACCCATCATCTTAAGGGTATCGGCCGGTAGGGTCAGCGCTTGAGCTATGATCGACCTCTCAATCCCGAGCGAAAGGCATGACGCGCTTACGATTTTTAGGGTTTTTGGCGGCGGGCATAGTCGCGCTCCTGGGCGTGGCGCTCGTCGTCGTCTGGCTCACCGTCAACCCCAACAACTACAAGGGCCGGATTGCGGCTGCGGTCAAGGAATCCACCGGGCGGGAATTGAAGCTCACCGGCGATATCAAGCTGTCGGTCTTCCCTTGGGTGGCGCTGGAATTGGGGCCCGCCAGCCTCGGCAATCCGCCCGGATTCGGCGACGAGCCCTTTTTATCGCTCACCCACGCCAGCGTGCGGGTCAAGCTGCTGCCGCTGCTGAGCAAGCGCCTGGAAGTGGGCCGCATCGAAATCGATGGACTGGATTTGCGCCTGCGCAAGAACGCGCAAGGCAAGGGCAACTGGGAGGGCGCGGAATCGACCGCTTCCGCAAAAGCGGGCGTGGATCACACTGCGGATGAACCCGAGTGGCGGTTGCTGGCGAACATCCGCGTGCAACAGGGCCGCGCAAGCTATGAAGGCGCCAGCATCGAGAAGCTCAATTTGGAAACCGGCTCGCTCAGCGGTCAGCGTATCCCCGCGAGCTTGAGCCTCGATGCCCGCACGGCGTCGGGCGAGCAGCTCTCGCTCAAGGCCAAGTTCGACTTAGGATTGGATGTTGCGCAGCAGCTGTCGATCAACGCCCTGAACTTAAACGGCACGCGTAGCACCGCCGGCGAGCGGCCGGTCGAGTGGGGCCTGTCGAGTCCCGCCATCACGCTGAACCTTTCGCGTCAGACCTTGAGCATCCCCGCGTTCTCGGTGGCCTACTCGAGCGCGCACCTGACCGGCAGCGCTCAGGCGACCCAAATTCTCGATGCTTTGAGCGCCACCGGCTCCTTCACGCTCGCGCCCGTGGTGCCGCGCGAGCTGGCGCCGCGGCTAGGGATAGCGCTGCCGCCAATGCGAGATCCGAAAACGCTGACGCAGTTGTCGGCGAGCACGGACTACAGTTACGGCGCCAAAGCCTTGGGACTCACCAACTTGCAAGTGCATCTCGATGACACGCAGCTTAAGGGAAGCATCAAGCTGCTCACGGCCGAGAACAATGCGTTGCGGTTTGATCTTGCCGTGGACCAGATCGATTTGGATCGGTATCGCGCGCCCGATGCGCCGGCCGCTCCCGCATCCCGTGCCGCGCAGAAACCGAGCAAGGACGACAAGCCGCTCGATGCCAGCGGTACGCTGACGCTGAAGGCCGTGCAGGTTGCGCGCTTGAATCCTACCAACTTGCGCGTGACACTGGCGGCAAAGGATCAGGTGATGCGCCTCTTTCCCATCGAGGCGCAGCTTGATGGCGGCCGCTACTCGGGCGACATCACCTTGGATTCGCACAGCGCCATTCCGACATTGAGCCTGGATGAGCATTTGAGCGGTGTCGACATGGCGCGACTGCTGGCCAACACGGCGCAGAAGGGCCGCCTGTCCGGTCGCGCCAATGTGAATCTCAAAGCGACGGCGCGCGGCGATACGGCGGACGCCATGCTGAAAACGCTGAGCGGACACCTCGATGCCAATCTGGCGGATGGTGCGCTGGAAGGCATCGATGTGGGGTACGAGATCAATCTGGCGCAGGCCTTGATCAACCGCTCCCCCGCGCCCTCGGGCCAGAGCACGGGAAAGACGCCCTTTCAGGCCTTCAAGCTCTCGGCGCAGATCACCAACGGCATCGCCGAGACCCGTGATCTGACCATCACCTCGCAGGCGCTTAAAGTAGCGGGGCAGGGGAATGCCAACCTATCCAGCAAGACCATCGATTTCAAGCTGCTGACCAGCGTCATGACGGCCCCGGCCCGGAATACCGACATTCCACTGAAAGTCACCGGAACCTATACCGATCCCACGGTGAGACCCGATATCGAGGCGGTCGCCAAGGATCAATTAAAGCAAAAGCTGCAGGACGTGCTCAAAAAGAACGGGCTGCAAGGCTTGTTCAGCAAGTGAGGCTGCAAGACGAAGAATTTTCGCAGCGACTGCTCGCCTGGTTTGCGGTTCACGGGCGGCACACGCTGCCGTGGCAGATCAATCCGACGCCATATCGCGTGTGGATCTCCGAGGTGATGCTGCAGCAGACGCAAGTCGCCACGGTAATCCCCTACTACGAGCGCTTCTTGGCGCGCTTCCCGGACGTTCAATCACTGGCCTCAGCGCCGCTGGATGAAGTGCTGCATCTGTGGACCGGGCTGGGCTATTACGCCCGCGCGCGCAACCTCCGTGCCTGCGCGCAAATGCTCACTGCGCGGTTCGGCGGCGAATTCCCCGAGCGGATCGACGCGGTGATGGAATTGCCCGGCATCGGGAGATCCACCGCCGGAGCGATTCTTGCCCTGTCACGCGGCAAGCGCCATCCGATACTGGATGGCAATGTGAAGCGCGTGCTCGCGCGGGTGTTCGGTATCGCCGGCGATCCGGGTTCGAAGGCCCTGGTGGAATTGTTGTGGGCGCGATCTGATGCCTGTACGCCGGGAGAAAATATCGCTGCGTATACGCAGGCCATCATGGATCTGGGCGCCACGGTGTGCACGCGCGCTCGACCTGCCTGCACGGTATGCCCCATGAACGCGGTCTGCGTGGCGGGCCTTGAAGGTCGTCAAGCGGAATTGCCGGGCACGAAACAAAGGCGAACTCGCCCATCGAGAGAGACGACGCTGTTGATTGCTCAGACCGGCACCCACAATTCCACCGCGATTTTAGTTGAACGCCGGCCCGCTTCGGGGCTGTGGGGTGGACTGTGGTCGCCGCCGCAATTCGAGAACGAGAGTGACGCGCTGGCGTGGTGCGAGAGAGAACTCGGCGAGGCGGTGCGGGATCCGAGGGCGCTGGCGCCCATTGACCACGCGTTTACGCATTTTGATCTGCGACTGAATCCGTTGGTGGTTCGATGTGAGCTGAATTTAAGCGTTCAAGATGCGGCCGATCGCCTTTGGTACCCGTTGGAGACGCCGCCGCGAATTGGTTTGCCGCAGCCCATCAATCAGCTCTTCGAGCGGTTGCGCACGAGTTTGAGTACTTAGCGTAAGATTCGATTCATGGCGCGCAAAGTTCACTGCTTACTACTCAAACGCGAGGCGGACGGCCTCGACTATTTGCCGTACCCGGGAGAGCTCGGGAAAAGAATCTACGACAACATTTCCAAGGAAGCCTGGGCGCAATGGGTGGCGCATCAGACCATGCTGATCAACGAGAATCGATTGACGCCGATCGAGCCGAAAGCGCGTGCGTTCCTGGTGGCGGAAATGGAGAAGTTCTTATTCGGCGGCGGATCCGAGAAACCCAAGGAATTCGTACCCAAGTAGTCACGATCGCAGGAGCTCATCGGACGTGACAGTTGCAGACCTCCCAACCCTCGAATTCTTGAGCGGCCTTGCGGACACTTTGGCGGCTGGGACGGTGGATCTGCCTGTCTTTCCGCAGGTCGTGATCAAGGTTCAAGAGGCCTTCAAGGATCCGGACTATACGCCGCAGAAGGTTGCGCGCGTGATATCGACCGAACGTACGCTCGCCGACCGGCTGCTGCAGATGGCTAACTCGACTGCCTTCAACGCAACGGGCCGGGTGATCATCGACCTGGGCGTCGCCATCAATCGCCTGGGCGCCCAAAAGGTCTACAGTGTCGCTCTCGGGCATGCCGTTGCACATATCCGGCACACTGAATCTCTGCGATCCATCGCACCGCGGCTGGATGAGCTGTGGTCCGAATGCGTCACGGTCGCTCATTTTTCCGAAGCAGTCGCCAAACGAGGTTCGCTGCCGTTTCCAGGTGCCTTTGCGGCAGGTCTGCTGCACGGCATAGGACGCTTCTACATTTTGGTGCAAAGTGCGAGCCGGGGAGCGTCGCATTTTCCTTTGAATGCTGGGCTTGTCGACGCATGGCATCCTGCGATTGCCAAGGGCGTGCTCAAAAACTGGCAGATGGATGAGGCGGTGTGTGAAGCGGTCGGCGCCCAGGCGGAGGTCAACATCGTACGAGTCGGCCCCCCGACACTGACTGACGTCTTGATCGCAAGTATTCGTCTCGCAACCCGAATGCAAAACAGCTACGACACGTCGACCCTCAACGCAGGCGGCGCTTTCGTGCGGCTTGACCTGACAATTGAGGCCTGCAAGAGCCTCATCGCTCAAGCCAGTGAAGAAACCAGATCGCTGCAGCGCGCCCTACGCCCTTAGAGAATCAAGGCGATTCGCTCCGTTTGGCGGCATGGTAGGCACGGTCAGTAGATCGCGGCGAATCGGAACAGCTCAGTTTCGGATTGGGAGATCTTCACTGCTAAGGTTATGCTGGTCGCACTTAAATGGTCCGCCGCGCCGCAATGGATACTCTGGACACAATTGTATTGGCAGCAAGACGACTGAGATGGACTCTCGGCCAATGCGCTGCCGCCCTGATGTTGAGCGCGTGCGCGAGCCAGCCGAGCATTACGATGAAAACATTGGATGGCAATCCGCCATTGATAATCGCACATCGGGGTTTGCCGGGTCTTTATCCGGAAGAGGTCATTGCCGGGTATCGGGCGGCGATAGCGGCGGGTACCGATGCGCTTGAACTTGATCTTCAATCCTCAAGCGATGGAGTGCTGTTTGCCTGCCACAACGTCTACTTGAGCGATACCACCGACGTTGCCGAACATCCGGAATTCGCATCGCGAAAGAAGTCGCGACTAGTGGACGGTGTGAGCACCGGACCTGAGTGGTACATCAGTGATTTTAGCGCCGCCGAGCTGAAAACCCTGCGAGTGAAGCAGCCGATCGCCGCGCGCAGCAAACAGTATGACGGCCAGTATCCCATGGCAACCCTTCAGGAAATCCTTGATCTCGCCAAAAGCGCCATGGCCGCCGATTCCAGGCGCAGAATCAATGTCTATCCTGAAACAAAAAATCCGCTCTATCAGCGTCAGCTAGGTTTACCGCTGGAAGAAACGCTCGTGGCAATGCTGGTCAAGGCGGGATGGAATACCGCGGATTCACCGGTTTTTGTGCAGTCGTTTGAACCCGCCAGTTTGAAACTGATGCGCAAACTGGGTCTGAAAACCAAAGTAGTTCAACTGATCGACGGCGCGGCCATCGACTACAAGACCGGTTCGATCACGTATGATTCACCCGATAGCGCAAAGCCGTTTTCATGGTTGCAATCCCACGATCCACGTACTTTTGCCGTGATGATAACGCCGGCCGGTCTGGCAGAGATCAAGACCTATGCAGATGGTATCGGCCCATGGAAATTCTATATATTGCCCGCGCAAGGGCGGGACGCAGCCGGCAATGCGGTGATGTCATTGGATCAGGCCTCGAATATCGCGCCCTCTTCGTTGATCACCGATGCGCACAAGGCTGGTCTGTTCGTTCATCCGTATACTTTTCGTGATGAAACGGAGAATTTGACGAAAACCTATAACGGAGATCCTAAAGCGGAATACAAAGCGTATTTCGATTTAGGCACGGACGGCGTCTTCACCGATTTCTCGACGACCGGGCGTGTTGCATTGACGGAGTGGTTAAGGACAAACGCGCCAAAATAAAAAGTATCAGATAGCCGGCCCCTATGATTGCAGCTTGGTATCGAGACCTCTACAAGATTGGCTCCGCGGCCGGTGCTACGGCGGTGGTGTTCCGCGTCGCGCTCGCAGTCGGCATTCCCATGATCGGCGGTGTCTACTTAGGACACCCCCATGCAGGGGTCGCCGGCGGCGCCACGGCGCTGTTTGTCACGTTCAGCGACATCGGGCAAACACCGCGAATTCGCCTCGCGACCATGGTCGCCGGTTGGGCCGCAATCGTCGCCGGCGGAACGCTGGGTCATTTTGTAGGTGACACGCCGTACGGCAAGGAGATAGTGGTTTTGCTGTGCGCGCTGGTGGCGGGGTGGGCGAGCGGGTCACATCCGGGTGTGGCTGCCATCACGCGATTCTTCGCCGTGGCTGCGGCTGCGGGCACCGGCATGCACTTCGGCGATTCGGATGTGATGCTCAGTGTAGTGGTGGGTGGCGCGACTGCATTCGCGTCCGGCTTCCTCGTGTGGGGTTGGTTCCGAATTCCCTCGGACGATAACCTTATGGATTGGCATGCGGGTGTACGTCGAGCATGTCGTGGAACAGACGCCGGGATTCGATTCACGGCGTGTTACGGGGCCGCCGCCGCGGTGGCGTTGTTCGCGGCATCATCACTGCGGGTCAACGATTCGTTTTGGGCAACCCTGGTCGTGATCATGGTCATGCGCCGCGAAGGCATCGCGAGTCTGGAATTAACGATTCACTATGCCGTAGGGACGATTGTCGGCGTGCTGTTAGGTGCTGCGATCCTGCATCAAGGTGAAAGCGCCATTACCCTCGCCGTGCTGGCGACGCTGGTCGCGGCATTGGCTCGTGTGGGGATGGCCGTCAATCCGGCCCTGGGCTTCATGGCATTCACGATGTTCTTGCTGTTCGCAGTGCATGCGACCCTCGCCAGCGATGGAGGCTCAGCGCCGCACCTGCTGGAGACCCGACTCTATGACGTGACGGTGGGTTGCGTCATCGCGTTGGTCGGTACGCTCCTGGCCACTTACCCCAGGCTCACGCGAAGTCAAACCACCAAATGACTATTGAAGTTTCGAAAGACGAGTGACATTGGCGTGAGTTTTCGCCTGGTCATAGGCGGCGTCCGCTCGTTCCTTGCAGGACTTTTGCGCCTCCCCGGTCAGGGCAAGACACTGTTGGATCGCGACGTTATGATCGCCGTCTGCCTTCGCGACAGCCACGTCATATTCGGACTTGGCACCCACCTCTTTGACATCTTTGGACGAGCCGTCAGCGTTCGCGGCACTGTCGACATTTTTCGCGGCATCCTTCCGCGCGTCGGTCACTTCGGTAGAAGCTTGCTGCCGCGCTGCAGCCACATCGGTGGCGACTGCCGCCGGGGACTTCGCACTGTTGCAACCGCATGCCAATGCCGCGGTCAGTATTCCAAGCATCGGCAATAAAAGCTTCTGCACATCAATCTCCTTTGCGTTGGATGCCGGATGCGGCAGTGGGTGCCAAGCAAAGAGTATGACTCTTGACGTATGACTCGCGCGTAGGACGACTCCATCAGATAAGGTAGGTAATTGGCGCGCCCAATTTTCTACGTGGATGTCGCAACGGATTCGTAGGCGCCTTGGCATTAGAATCCGGAAGGCGAGTGCAGGGATGCACGAACGGCCCGGCCAGACGAAGCAGCCTCGTGCAACGCCTTGACGAACGCGGCTCTGGCGGCGCTGTACTCCTTGCCGGTTGCGACCGGCCATGCCGAATTGATGACAATGACCAAGCGATCGTCTTTGAACGTGGTGATGGATTGGCCAAAGATGCCCACCGCTTCATAGCTGCCATTGTCACGGATCCACCAGAAATAGCCGTAGCCACCGGCGCCGTTGTCGATCTCCTTGCTGGTGGCCTGCGGCACCCACCAGGAAGGAACTACTTGTCGACCTTGCGCCTTGCCGCCGTCTAAGATGAATTGACCGACGCGCGCATAGTCGCGCAGGGTCATGGAAATGCAGCAGCCGCCACGTTCCTGCTTGCCCGATGAATTCACCATCCACACTGCATCCTGTTCCATGCCATAAGTGGACCAGAGTTTCTCGGAGAGATATTGCGAAAGGGGTTCGCCGACGGCATTGGAGACCATGATGCCTACCATGTCCGTCTCGCCCGTATCGTAATGCCACTTCGTGCCGGGCTCGGCATCCCGCGGCAAATGGCGCATGTAGCTCACCAGAGGATCCGTGCCCGGCTCGATGCCGGTAAAGCCTGCCTGTGCCACGTCCGACTTAGGATCGGCGTAGTCCTCATTCCACTTCACGCCTGAGCTCATCATGAGCAGCTGCCTCACCGTGACACCGTCGTAGGCTGAGCCTTTCAGTTCAGGCACATAGTCAGTGACCATGTCATCCGGCCCCTTGATCTTGCCATCCTGAATGGCAGCACCGACCAGGGTTGAGGTCAGGGATTTGGCGACGGAAAACGAAGTCCAACGATCCTTTGGCGTGCGACTAAGGCCATAGCGCTCCAGCACGATCTTGCCGTCCTTCAGAACTAGGACACCGGACGTTCGGTTCGCGCTCATATAGCTCGCGACAGTCCATTGACGACCGTCGTAGTTCCAAGTCGGCGATAGTTGCTTGGGGGCTTTGGGCAATGGGTGCACCTTCGAGCCACGCTTTACCGTCGCGACCTGGTAGATCTTTTCGATGCTGCGATAGCCCGTGCTCTGCTGTTCCGGCGTCCAGAACAAGATGCTGGGTGTATCGGATTTCAGTGCCACCTGTGCAGTGCCAGGAAGGGCGAATAGTAGGGAACAAAACGCGAGTGCGACTTTTGAGTTTTTCATGGAGTTCCGCCAAGCGAAAGAAGCCAGTGAGTATAGACCCGGTATTGCAAGCGACAGGCAACTAACGATGCGAGGTATGCTGATGCCCATTCCGGCGACTGCCGAGATTTATCCCCTTTGAAGCGACCGCTTTCAGGCGGCGGCGACCCCGCCGCCGGCAAGCTCCGAGCGAGCCGGCCGTGGCACCAAAAATATGGCGACTGCGGCGAGGAGGCAAGCGAGCCCTGCTGCGTATACTGCTGGGCTATACGTCAGCAGCATTGTTCGGGTAAGACCTGCGCCGTAGGCAGCGGTAGCGCTGCCGAGCTGGTGGCACGCGAAAATCCAGCCAAAGATCATGGCCCCACGCTGCTTATCGAACGCCGCGCTGGCAAGCTTCACGGTGGGTGGCACGGTGGCCACCCAGTCCAAACCGTAGAACATCGCAAACAACGAGAGGCCATACAGCGAGAAGTCGGAGTGCGGCAGCCATAGGAGCGATAAGCCGCGCAGGCCGTAGTACCAGAAGAGCAGTTTGCGGTTGTCGAATCGATCGGACAGCCACCCGGACCCGATAGTGCCGACGAAGTCGAATGCGCCGATCATGGCAAGCACGGAAGCGGCTGGTACCGCGGCGAGGCCGTAATCGCCGCACAAGGATATGAAGTGAGTTTGAATCAGCCCGCTGGTGCTCAAGCCGCAGACAAAGAAGGTGCCGGACAATACCCAGAAAGTTAAATTTCGCGAAGCTTTGGCCAGAGCTCTGAGCGGTTCGATAAAGTCCGGCCGCCAAGGAGCAATGACCGGCGTACGCGCCGAATCGGCGCCGTATGGAGCCAGGCCCAATTGCTGCGGGCGATCGCGGAGGAAGCAAAATGCCAGCCCCGAAATCGTCAGACAACCCACGACGATCGGCGCGACGGCCACGCGCCAGCCGGAATGCTGAATCAACGTCGCGGCAAGCGGCAGAAAAATGAGCTGGCCCGTGGCTGAACTGGCCGTGAGTATCCCAAGCACGAGGCCGCGTCTTCGTTCGAACCAGCGGTTTGCAACCGTTGCTCCCAAAACCAGCGCGGTAAGCCCCGAACCGATGCCGAGCACCAAGCCCCAGAGAACGAAGAGCTGCCACAAGGAGCTCATTCGCGTGGCCAAAAGAAGTCCGGCGGCGATCAACACCAGCGCCATGCAGACAATGCGGCGCAGTCCGTAGCGCTCCATGAGTATGGCGGCGAAGGGACCGAGCAGGCCGAACAAAGCGAAACGTATGGCCAGCGCCGAGGATATCTGGCTCGTCGTCCATCCGAACTCGCGGCTCAATGGGCGCAAAAACGCGCCCGGCAATCCTAGTGCAGCAGAGGAAATCAGCATCGTCAGAAATCCTATGGCCATGACTACCCAGGCGTAGTGGATGCCTCTACGCTGAAGCCAGCCGGCGGCGGATTCGGCGAACACGTCAGATTACTGTTGAGGGCGCCGGTCTGCACGACTCAGACGGCGGCGCGCTGCGCTGAGGAATTCATCGGAAATCGGCTCACCCTGCGTCGCCTTGGCCAGCATCAATCCGCCGACCATGGTCGCGAGGTCGGCCAGCGCTGCCTCTCGATCACTGCGCGACGCTCCGGTGTCTTGCACACCGGCAAGGATCTTCAACAACTCCTCGAGACCTGCCACATAGGCCGCGCGAATCGGCGCGTCGGCGGCTTTGCGCGCCACGTCGCTGGCCAGGCTCGTTGCCGGACAGGAACCGTCGGGACCGCTGCGCGCTTGCGACGACAGATAGCTATCAGTCAGCGCGGCTCTTGCCACACTGGGATCATCCTTGTCGGCGATTCGCTTTTTCCATCGTTCCGCCGACCGCCCGAATGCCCAGCGGCAGGCCTCGCCCGCCAACTCTTCCTTTGACTCGAAATGACCGTAGAAACCTCCATGCGTAAGACCGGCCGCTGCCATCAGCTCGGCGACGCTGACATTGTCGACGCCGTGTTCGCGGAACAGACGCGCCGATGCCTCGGTAATCGCGGTTCTATTGTGATCGGCTTGTTCTCTCGAAACGCGTGGCATGAGACTTGGCTCCAGCGGATGGGTATATTGATGATAGGCATCATATATAATAGATGTCAATTATCATGTATAGATGCGAACCACATCAAAGATCTTTTGGGGCCGCTTACGGTTAAATGGCGCTATGACTAAAATGAGTGCCGTCCTCAGGATTAAAGCCGAGTTAGCTCTGAAGGAAGCGTCCAAGACACTATTGAGTCACCGGGCGTCCTTGTGGGCATCGCCTGATACAGGAGCGTACGGTGATACTGCTTCCGTTGTGCGCAAGGAACTCGATAAGCTGGTGGATATACTCGCAGACGACGCAAGCGAGAAACACTGGAAGGTAGCGGCTCGTGTGGCAAAATGTGCGGATTACCTCGCACCGATACCGAGTCCCGAAGTGCAGGATGCTCGCCTCGATATGATCGCCGCGCACAAGGTGTTACAGGACGTCGAGGAAATCACGTTCTGATAACTGCTGGACTTCCCGGGATCCTATCCTTAACACGGGAATTTTTGGCATGAAAACCCGGGTCACCGTTGAACGCGCTGAGCTGCGCCACATCGATGAGGTCGCGCCGCTGTTCGACGCCTATCGACGCTTCTACAGCCATACCGATGATCCGCGGGCGCGGTCATTTTTGGAAGAGCGGGTCGCGCGCCAAGAATCGGTGGTGTTTCTCGCACGACTGCAGGGCGCGGCGATCGGTTTCTGTCAGCTCTACCCGTGCTTTGCTTCGGTGTCCCTGACGCGCATGTTCGTGCTGTACGACCTGTTCGTCGCGCCGCACGCGCGACGCTGTGGAGCGGCCGCGGCATTGTTACGGGCTGGGGTGGACTTTGCGGCCAAGCAGGGCGCTGGTCAGCTCATGCTGCAGACTGGGGTCTCAAATCTCGCTGCGCAACGGCTGTATGAGCGCGAGGGGTGGATCCGCGACAATGACTTTTACGTCTACGAGTACCACTTGCCTGCGGGCGAGCACGCTTGACCCGGCGTCGGCGGGCGAGTGCCTGCCAAGGCCACACGGGTTGCGTAAAGGTCGCTCGCGATGAGCGTCGATCCGAGCGTATCATGCGAATTGCCGCATAGAGGAGTCGAACCGATGATCTATCTCGTGCTCGGTCTGGTTCTTTTCCTCGGAATTCATTCGATTTCGATCATCGCACCGGCTTGGCGCGACCGAATCGCTGTTCGCTTGGGCAATGCCTGGCGAGGCATGTATTCACTGATCTCGATAGCAGGTTTCATTGTCATTGTGTGGGGTTATGGCATCGCGCGTCAGCACCCCGTGGTGCTGTACGCGCCACCGGCCTGGACTCACTACATCACGGCCGTTCTCATGCTTCCGGTGTTTACGTTGTTTCTCGCCGCGTATCTTCCGGGTCGCATTAAAGCCGCTCTCAAGCATCCAATGCTGCTCAGCGTCATGCTCTGGGCAGTGGCACATCTCATCTCGGCCGGCACGCTCGCCAACGTCGTACTGTTTGGTAGCTTCTTCGCGTGGGCGATTGCCGACCGCATTTCGTTCAGGTGGCGCACGCAGCGGCCGATTGCCATGGCGCCCTCTATGAAGCTGAATGACGGCGTCGCCATTGTGGCCGGCCTTGCGGTTTACGTTGTATTTGAACATTGGCTGCACCTCCGATGGATCGGAGTCCAACCTCTGCCGATGTAGCAAGTTCTCGGCGAGCCTGCATTCCGGTCCGGCGGCGCGGCCAAGTGGAATCGTCGAGACGATGGCTGGGTGGATTACGGTTGTTGTCAATCGTCCAGCGGTTTTTACGCGCTGGCGCCGTCGGAACGGCGCGGGCGTGCCGCCGCCAGAATCTCGGGCGCCATCCGTCGCGCCCTTGATGCGCACATGCGCAGGAGAGTAGTAGGCCCACAAGGCACCATAGTACTGCGTCGCTCAGCGCAATACCCGCGCTCGTGACGCAGCCGACGTCGGCGCTCTCTTCTTGCTGGATTTCCAATCATCACTTGTCCGTGTGTAGCGGCGCAGGATTGGCTGCGGGAATCGCTGATGCGCACATGTGCTGAACATCCGTGGATTTCCGTGCTCAAGGCGCTAACGTGACTTGACGATCGCGCAGCCTTCCCCGACGTACATTAGCTGAGCCATTGATGCGCAACGACCGCCTTAGCAAAGGAGATCGCTGACATGTTCGGGTGTGACTGCAGGGCGAAAAGATATCCGAGGGCGCCCAAAACCAAGCCGTTCATCATGAGGGCGGCAGCGAAGGCGGTGAGCTTGGAAGAGAGGGTATTCATGTGTGTCTCCGAGTGTAGTGGCGGTTATTGATCGTTACTGGCATAACACAGCAAGGGTCGTGCCAGTTGCAAAAACCTGCGAAAAGGGCCATTTGGAAGGTTATTTGGTTCGATGGGGCGGCACAGGTGACCGCGGACAGTGTCCGCGGACACTTCGTGTTACCTGTCTGCGGACAGATCGGACAGGTGGCCAGCCAATTAGATCAATAGCACACGATGCAAGAGAGTTATGAATCGTGCGTCCGCGCGCAGTGGATCGAGGCGGGGATCGATCTTGATATAAGTCATCCAGCCGGACCTCTCTCGGTACGCCTGCGACAAATATTCGAGAGCTTGGTCTTTCCATCTCAGCCCCGCACATACCAGCGCAATGTCATAGGACGGGACGAAACCGCGTGCTGCCCGCGTGGTCAACTCGTCAAAGATCGCCCGTGCCTCCGTGGTCTTGCCGATGCTGCCGTACAGGTGACCCAGCGCTGCATTTGCAAAGGTAACCTCGCCGGACATTTTGACCGCGATTGGCCAATCCCAGTCGTGGTGACGCTCCGTTGAGGTGCGCACGGGCCTGCCCACTTGCCGGTGCTTTCGTACTCTTCGACGGTGAAGACGTTGAGGCAGGTGGATCGCGCGTCTGGGCCGCTGACGCCGCACGAGCACAAGGATGTCAGAACGGCCCGGCGGACGCGTCAAGCCTAGCGGTCGGGAGTCAATACCGAGTCATCGACCCTTACGCCGCAGACCATCCATTAGAATGTCGATGAGGCGCCGCGCGCTCGCTTGCCAGCCCGCGTCGGGATTTCCATAGCTCACTCCGACCAGTGCACGCAGCAAGTCGGTTGGATCGATGTCCTTGCGCACAGCACCGCTGGCGATTGCGCGCTTTACGAGCGTCGAGATCGCGCCTGTGATCAGTTCCACAGAAGTTGTATGCAGAGTGGACGAGCGGGCCGCCGCCGTTCCCAGCGATGGTGCGATCAGGCGCTTGGTGGCGATGTAGTCGACAAACAAGTGCATCCATTTATGCAACGCTTCGGCGGCTGGCCAGGTCTCGAGCAACTGTGGCACGACTTCGGCCAGCTGCTCAACTTCACGCCGATAAACCGCTTCCACAACGGCCTCCCTGGTTGGGAAATGCCGATACAGCGTGCCGATGCCGACGCCGGCGCGGCGCGCGATCTCTTCCAGGCTCACATTCAGGCCAACTTCCGCGAACCCCACCTTGGCGGCGTCGATCAGAAATTGTCGATTGCGGGCACTGTCGGCGCGCGGCTTGCGCGCCTCGGACGTTGGCTTGCGTTTCCCGTTTATTTGATCGACTCCTGACAAAGATCTTGCAAAACGGAGGATACCTCCGTATATTAAACGGAGGTTCCCTCCACTTGTCAATTTAACCACGTTTACCGCTAACCGCGGTAGAGCGGCGTGCAAAACAGCGAGGATTTGATCATGACCCATTCTTTTGGAGCGACGTCGACGACTGACGACGTGCTGCGAGGCATCAATTTGAGCGGAAAGCGGGTACTCGTCACCGGAGTCTCTGCCGGTCTCGGCGTTGAGACCGCGCGCGCACTGGCGGCGCACGGGGCACAGGTCATCGGCGCCGCGCGCGATTTATCCAAAACACAGGCGGCGACAGAGCAAGTCCGAGAGCAAGCAGCAAACGATGGTTCTCTAGAGCTGGTCCAGGTCGATCTGGCATCCCTCGACAGTGTCCGCCGCTGCGCCGATGGACTGCTTGCCGCGAGTAAGCCTTTTGATCTGGTCATTGCCAACGCCGGTGTCATGGCGTGCCCCAAGGGCGCCACAGTTGATGGCTTTGAGACGCAGTTCGGTACCAACCATCTCGGGCACTTTGTTTTGGTGAACCGCATCGCTTCGCTGCTCAAGGCCGGATCGCGGTTGGTGAATTTGTCTTCGGTGGGCCACCGATATGCGGATGTCGATCTGCAGGATCCGAACTTTGAACACACACCGTACGAGGAGTTCATCGCCTATGGGCGCTCCAAGACCGCCAATGTGCTATTTGCGGTCGAGTTCGATCGGCGGCACAAAGAGCGTGGGGTGCGGGCGACGGCGGTGCATCCGGGAGGTATCCGAACCGAGCTCAGCCGCCACTTGACGCCCGACGTGTTGCAGAAACTGATTGCGGAAATCAATGCCGCTCAGCCCAAGGGTGCCGCGCCCTTTAGCTACAAAACCATTCCGCAAGGCGCGGCGACCTCTGTGTGGGCTGCTTGTGTCGCTGATGCCGACACGATTGGCGGCCGTTATTGCGAAGACTGTCACGTCGCCGAGGTCGTCACAACGCCTGGCCTGCGCGGGGGCGTGCGACCTTATGCCCTTGACCCGCAACGCGCACAGGCGCTGTGGCGAAAGAGCGAAGAGATGGTCGGCGAACGATTCAACTAGAACTGATCGCGCGTAGGCGCGGTACTTAAGGAGAAGACATGTATACACAGACATCCAAACCACATCCTTCAGAAAGCGCCAAAGGCGACGTGCTCGTCCCGCTCATCCGGGCGGCGGCGACCATCGGATTTGCCATCGCGCCGTGTTCCCTAGGCTTCGTCATCATTGCCGTCTCCGAGCATTTGATCCGCTCGATCATGGTAGGAAACGACCCCGAGATGCTGATGAGCGATCTGCAGAATCAGTTTCCGAACGATGCCTTTGAGATCATCGAGAACGACGATGCCGAACTGGTCGAAAAAGTCGTGGACCTGATTGAACGGCCGGAGAAGGCGTTAGAGCTGCCTCTGGACATTCGCGGCACGGATCTTCAGACGCGCGTACGGGATGCGCTGCAGGCCGTCCCGGCGGGTACCACGATGAACTACACCTTTTTGGCGGAGCAGATAGGTACGCGATGAAGGGGATTGAACCGATTGGTCAGGAGTGATAGACAGAATTGATCACGTAATGGGTCCGCGCCACGGACGCAGCGTTTCTACAGATTCTCTCTTGATGCCGAGAGTCTGCAGATAGGTCGAAAGTCTCGATCGCACCACTCTATATAAGGAGACGCGACAACGGAATCGAACGGTTGACGCGTGCGGCGGTGGCAGCGTTGGCCACGGGGATTTCCTCCTGCAGAGATAGGGTTAACTCTGTAGACATTAAGACTACGGACCCTGGTGTTTTATTCCGTGCATTCGCGCTAGACAATGCGGAAAGATGTTGGCACGTTACGCCACCATTTTTTTGTGTTGCCGGAGATCCATCCCAATTCAACGAATTGTCCCTGACTCGGTACTCATACAGGCAAATCCATTTCCTTTCGAATTTCGGAGAGCCTTAATGATTTTGTATCGCAGTATTACCAGCCGCGCGTCAATGTCGGCGCAGCTCGGCATTGTTTGTGCCTTTACGGTTGCCGCGTGCGGCGGCGGCGGCGGCAGTCAGGGAATGCCTCCTGCTGCGATGGGATTCACCGACACTGCGTTGGTGTCGAACAACAACGCCGTACTTGCCACTGCCAAAACAATCGACGCCAACCTGCAGAACCCCTGGGGAATCGCAGTCGCACCGGGCGCGCCATTCTGGATTTCCGACAACCACAGCAATCTGTCCACTCTTTATAGCGGTATCGGCGCCAATGAGACGCAGGCGATTACCGGTTCGGCCAGTGTCGGAATCGCGATTCCGGCATCTGCGGCCGGCGTGCAGGCCAATCCCACGGGCCAAGTTTACAATGGCGCTGGAGGTTTTCTGATTCAAACGAGCCACGGTCAAGAATCGGCCATGTTCATTTTTGACGGCGAGGGTGGAACCATTGCCGCATGGGCAAGCGACAGCGGCGCGACCGCAGTCACTGCGTACGATGATGGCGTGGCGAACGCTGGCGATCATGCGGTGTACAAGGGGCTCGCGATCGGCACAGTCGGTGGGGCGACTTATCTTTATGCCACCGATTTGCATAACAACAAAGTCGACGTATTCGATACCAATTTTTCGAAGCCGGCTGCCATGCAGGGCAAATTCGTTGATCCGAACATACCGGCGGGCTTCGTTCCGTTCGGCATTCAGGCGCTGAATGGTAATTTATACGTCACATTCGCGAAGCAGGATGCGGCAAAGCATGACGAAATTACCGGTGCTGGTCTTGGATATGTGGATGTATTTGATTTCGGCGGCAACCTCGTTAGTCAGTTTGCTTCGGCCGGCGCGCTCAACGCACCCTGGGGGATCGCCCTTGCACCGGCCGGATTTGGGTCGCTGCAAGGGGACGTGCTGATCGGCAACTTTGGCGATGGAACGATAAGCATTTTCTCACCCAATGGGACCGCACTGGCCAATTTCGAGGGTCCGTTGATGTCCACTGCTGCTCAGCCAATCACATTTCCGGGTTTGTGGGGACTCGCATTCGGAAACGGCGATGCTGACAAGCCAGTGACCACACTCTTCTACACGGCGGGCTTTGCCGATCAGACCGACGGAGTCTTCGGTGGTATTGCGCTCACGTCGAACCCGACGCCGGTCGGCTACTGAGCCGTTGCCGGGGATCGGCCTCTAAGCATGTCGATGCCCCGCGCGTGCGGGGCAAGTCTCGCATGGGGCGGCACGGGGAAGACGTTGTTTCGGCTTCTTAGGCGAATCGCACTACTGGTCGAAAAATACTTCGGTTCCAAGACCAATGTATCGTTCTCCCAACACCCCATCTAAGAATACGTGGCGTGATCTGCTAGATTCTGTGAGGTATCGGCGAGCTAAGGAGTGACGGGGTGGCGACATGAAGAGGCTTGCGACAGCGATTGCACGCGGGATCATCCTCCTGGGATCGACGTTCGGCCTGGCTGACGGCTCTTCGGCGCAAGCGCGGAATTGGTCCGCCAACTTTGTTTCTCGTGTTGAGGCGCTCGCACTGATCGAAACGCTGAATTCCGAGTTGTTGAGCAATAACAGTGCGACCTTGACTCTCGAGCATTGGTGCGACATTCACCATTTGGCATCGCCGCCACGGATCGTTGCGGTACGAGTTCCTGATGTGGGCAAACCGGCGTCGCCTGAACAGCGCCAAGAATTGCACGTCACGCCAACCGAGCCGGTGCGCTACCGAAGGGTGAGACTGGCATGCGGGTCCGTTGTGCTGTCGGAGGCGGACAATTGGTACGTCCCCAGCCGACTAACACCCGAGATGAACAAGGTCCTTGAGAGCACTGATACGCCGTTCGGCAAAGCGGTGCAGCCGCTTCATTTCCAGCGCCGCACGTTGTCGGCCAAAGCACTGTGGCGGCCGTTGCCCGATGGATGGGAGATGAACGCAGCCAGCCCCGATGCTGCGGTTGATCCCATGCCCGCCAATCTGTTGGAGCATCGCGCCATCTTGACCTTACCGGACGGCACTCCGTTCAGCGAAGTCGTGGAAACCTACACGGCCAATATCCTCGGCTTTCCGGTACTGCACCCGTAGTCCGGAATTCCTTGCCTACCTCCTTAGCATCGATGAAACTGTCTTAAGCTGCAGGAGGTGGCGACGCTCTTGCGTCTCGCTAGCAATTCATCCACCTGAGGAGTCATCATGCCACTCGTCACGCTCACCGTCCGCAAACCAAAGTCGAGCGCCTTCAAGAATACAATGCTCAACGCCGTGCACGCTGCTCTGGTCTCAGCGGGTGTACCTGTGTCAGACAAGTTTCAACGGGTTATAGAACTCGAGGCGGAGGACTTTCGCTTCGATGCGACGTACCCCGACGTCAAGACCGAGCGAAACGAGGATTTTGCCCTAGTCGAGATCTTGTGGTCGGTGGGGCGCAGCGTGAAGGTCAAGAAGAAGCTACTTGAAGAACTGATGAACACACTCGTTCACGCCGGCATTAACACCGAGAACGTTATGGTCTGTTTCAAGGAGACGTCGTGGGAAAACTGGGCGTTCGCTGGCGGGCGGCTTATCCACACGTGAGCCGGCGAGAAGCCTAACGACGCGTCTGTGGCGACGTGAATGCAACTGGCCGAGATCAAGACATCCGAGATGAATGAGGTCGCGCCCTAAGAAGTCGGCAGGTGGCCGCGATCCTAGTAGATTAGAGTCGGATTCAATAGAATCCTTTCGCGAGTAGTTACCAACAAGAACCAACAGGGGGTGCCATGGCCACGCGCCGAGAGATTTTGATTGGAGGAGCGGCACTGGCTGCCTCTGCCGCAGTAAGTAGAACTGGCGCGGCGGCGACCGGCTTCAGTGATCAGGATTATCGTCGCGCCATCGTAATCGACGGCCTGGGAGGGTTCGACGATCCGTATAGCCCACCTGAAGCGACCGTAGTTGATCCCCGGGCGGTCAGAGATCTCAAGACCTCGGGTCTCACCATGTCGCATCTCACGGTAAACACCGTCGGCAACGGAGCTGACGTCTGGGAAAAGACAATCGGCACGATCGCTCAGGCAGACCAATCAATCACCGATAATCCTGAGGTTTTAATCAAGGTGAGCACGACCGCCGACATCCGCCGCGCCAAGCGCGAAGGCAAGTTGGCCGTTCTCTACGGCACGCAGGACACCAGCCTCGTGGGCGCCGATCTCGACCGGCTTGCCCTGCTAAAGGGATTAGGTGTCCGTAGCGTTCAGCTCACCTACAATCTGCGCAATCTCAGCGGCGACGGCTCGCTTGAGCCCGGCAATGCCGGGCTCTCCAAGCTTGGGTTAGCGACCATCGCTCGGATCGAGAAGGAAAAGATGCTGGTGGATTTCAGCCACGGTGGACAACGCACCATCGCGGAGGGCCTCGCCGCAACCACCCGGCCGCCCATCATCAGCCACACCGGATGCCGCGCGCTGCACGACAATCCCCGCAACGTTTGGGACCCCGAGATGAAGGCCTGCGCGGACAAGGGCGGGGTGGTCGGCATTTATTGGATGCCCTTTCTCGTGGCGAACAGCCGGCCAAACAGCGCCGATCTCGTGCGCCATATGGACCATGTGAAAAATCTTTGCGGCGAAGATCACGTGAGCATCGGCACAGACGGCGGTCTCAGCAAGACCGTCATCGACGACAAGTCGCGCGCCGCCCAGAAGAAGTTCTACGAAAGCCGGGCCGCTCAAGGGATCGCAGCGCCCGGCGAAGGACCTGATATCTTCAACATCGTGGCCGACTGGGACGACATCATGCGCTACCGTCATCTTGCGGACGGTTTGTCGAAGGCCGGCTGGACCTCCGGACAAGTTGAAAAAGCGCTTGGGTTAAATCTGATGCGCGTATATGGCGCGAGCTTCGGTTGACTACAGGGGATGAACCGAACTGGTTTGCGCTTGCGGTACTTTGGACGGACCGCCGTAGGCACCGCGTATGACTATCAAGCGCTTAACGGCAACAGCAAACCGCGGAACGGCACAGCAGCATGACTGAGGACTGGCGGTACTTTCCGTGCACAATGGGCGAGAGTACCGCGTTCATTTTTGTTGATGTCGGCATTACCGAAACGATTGACCGCGCTCCGGCGAATCTCGTCAAGATTCGGCTCGCCTATAAGAATCCACACCCGAACGGGCTACCGAGCGATGAGGAATTCTACGCGGTGGGGTCTATCGAAAGGGCCCTGGAGACATTCGTCACTGAGACTTCAGGCTGGTACATCGGCCGCGTGACTGTCGACGGACATCGTCACTTCTACGTCTACTCCGCTAAAGAGGAAGCGCACTGGTCTTCCTTTCTCGATTCGCTATCGGCAACAACGGGGTACCAATTGGAGGCGGACACGCGTAGCGACCCCCAGCACGAGGGCTATTGGCAGGACCTTTATCCAACGGACGACGACTGGCAAGTAATCAACGACCTCGCCGTAATTGACGCCATTGACAGGAACGGCGACAACGGGACTGAGCCGCGACAAATCGATCATTGGGTGTATTTCGGCAACCAGACAGGAATGCTGCCATTTCTAACTTGGGCGCGCTCAGAAGGATTCACTCACGACGAAGCTAATTCCAGTAGTACGGACGACGGAAGATACTGCCTGAGGTTAAGTCATCACGGCCCCGCGGAAATTACCGAGATCAGCCACCGAACGATCGCGCTGCGCCGCAAGGCTCTGGAGTACGGTGGTGAATACGACGGTTGGGAAACCCCCGTCGTAAGCTCGAAGAGCTCCTAACGTACCATGGCAACCTCGCAGCTCTCTTCGTGCTTGGTCGCAACGACGACGGCGTGCTTTGGTCAAACTCTCTTTACAATAGAGACACGGACGTGACTCGCATGCCGAATATCCGCCCATCCCTGCTTCTCGCCTCTACTCTGTTGACTGCCTGCGTTCCAATGTCATCGTACTACGAGCACATCGACGCCCCCGGCGCTGTGTACTTTAAAAATATCTGCCGCGGCACGGTGGGGCCGCCGTCGACGGTCTACTACCCCTTTCACGGCATCTACATATCGCTGGACTACACATTCACCACTTTCGGCCTGCACATACCCGAAGGCATGACGGTGCAATTAGCTGACAATAAAATTACTGTCAACGGCGTCGGCAAATCTGGCCCGGTGCAAACGACAGTGCATGTCAAAGCCTATCCACGGGGGGCGGGCGGCAACAATGATCCGCCTGACTTTGCACTCAGTGCCACCTATATCTCGGCAGACACCCTCGGCCCATTCGAAGGCAGGTCAGTAGGCAGTCGCTACGTCTACTATTTGTTCATGGGCACCGATGACAACCACGCCAACCGGATGATCTCGCCGCCGTTCGACCTCACCGAGGGAACGATCGAATTGCCCGCCATGATCATCAACGGTCAGCACTACGGACCGCAAATACTCCCGTTCAAACTAATGAAGTATTCGGAGATTTCACCTGTCAATTGCTAAAGAATACCGCCCGTGGCCGCACCTACCAATGTTCAATCGCGGGCGCTGCCGATGGAAAATTGCAAGTGAAGGTCGTGACTATCGGCAGCCCCTCGGCACTCGCTCTTAGCACCCAATGCGAATCGAGCATAATCGCATGCAAAATTGGTCGACTGAAACGGTCCGGAAGCGCGCTACCATATTAAGCTCCCATCCTTGAGTGAACTGCTGGAGCTTAAAGTTATGACCGACGACGCGTCCTCCTACACACCGCCTCAGATCTGGAAGTGGAACAAGGAAAGCGGCGGTCGATTCGCCAGCATCAATCGCCCCATTGCAGGTCCGACGCACGAGAAAGAACTGCCCGTCGGCCGCCATCCCCTGCAGCTCTACTCGCTCGCCACGCCGAACGGCGTGAAAGTCACCGTGATGCTGGAGGAATTGCTGGCGCTCAAAAAGAGCGGCGCCGAATACGACGCCTGGCTGATCAGGATCACCGAAGGCGACCAATTTGGCTCAGGCTTCGTCGCCGTTAACCCCAACTCTAAGATCCCAGCGCTGATGGACCGCAGCGGTCCCAAATCCATCCGAGTATTTGAGTCCGGCGCGATCCTGCTCTACCTCGCCGAGAAGTTCGGCGCCTTCCTTCCCACCGATCCCGCGACTCGGGCAGAGTGCCTGTCCTGGCTGTTTTGGCAAATGGGCAGCGCGCCTTACCTCGGTGGCGGCTTTGGTCACTTCTACGCCTACGCGCCGACAAAGATCGAATACGCCATCGATCGCTTCGCCATGGAAGTGAAGCGTCAGCTCGATGTCCTCGATCGCCGTTTGTCTGAGTCCGAGTATCTCGCGGGGCGAGACTACACGATCGCCGATATCGCCGTTTTTCCTTGGTATGGCGCGCTTGCGAAAGGCCTGCTCTACAGCTCAGGTGAGTTTCTGCAAGTGCAGGAGTACACCCACGTGCAGCGCTGGAGCGACGCAATAGCCAAACGTCCCGCCGTACAACGCGGCCGCAAGGTCAACCGCGCTTTCGGCGAACTAGCAGACCAGTTGCACGAACGTCACGATGCCGGCGATTTCGATACCAAGACCCAGGACAAACTGACAGATAAAAAGACTGCGACCGGCGGATAATGCCCTGCAGCTCACATCAAGGCTCCGTGATCTCGTAGCCACGGGCGCGAAATAGTGCCAGCCAGCCGTCGGGCTTCAGTAGCTCCGTCATCGACAGCACAGAGACCGAGCTCACGTTGGCCGCGATGGCCTTCTCAGCGGCTGCAAGCCAGGCCGACTGCAGCTGCGCGTGGAGCCTTGCATACTCCTTCTGAAAACTGGGTACCACCAGGACCGCGCTGGCGCAGGTTTCCACAGCATCCGATTGCAACAAGCCGCTTAAGCGTTCAATGTCGCCGGTGGACCATAAATTTGCACGGGTGCGCATAACCGGCAGTTGTGTTTCGACCAGCCCGATCGTGGATCGCAGGCAGTCGATCTCGCCCGCGGAGGGAATCGCACTCAAGTCCCGCACATATTGCTTGGGGTTGTCGATCGGTACTTCCAGGCTGACCGGTTGCACGGGTACGTGCATGGCTTTCGCGGTCGCCTCAATGCGCTGCCACACATGAGAATCATGCGTCAGCCCGAATTGATTGATGGCGCGTCGGTACAAATTGGCGGCCGCGAGCAGGGGGCGCAACTTTTCGTTGTCGGCATTCCCTAAGTACTTCACGCGCAGCGCCAGCCAGCGTATATACAAATCGTGGGGCAGGGACTGTTCCAGCGTCTGGCCATTGGGAGGGTGGCGGGCGCGCAGCAGCGACGGCACCAACGTCATCGAACGAAAGAATCCGACGTGCGCCGAGAGCTCCGGCGGTGACAACACCAGCTGCGAGGCAGCGATGCGCTCATCCACGCTCTTGGAATGCCACACCATGTCTTTGGGCAAAGGCTCGAGCGTAGCGAAGATCCATAATGTGTGGTCGCCCTTACTAACCCGCCACATTGCGGGTCCCGGTTGTTCGCCCACAACCAGGATTTCCTCGAGGTGCGGCTCTGCCGCGCCCGGCTCCTGAGCGTTCACGCGGTGATTGACCGCGACACCGGAGCACACCAGCAACGCCGCCAAAAATCCGCTCTGGGTGTTCCTTGACATCGTACCATCCACACTATCGGTGGATAACTCAGTGCACAACCGGTTCCTTGTCACCGAATCGACACGCTAATCAGCCAGTTGCATTGAAGTGCTGCATTTTTGACCACTCGCCCCGAACGCGAGCAAAATTAATGCAGGGCAGGGAGGACTAGATGGAATCTGGGATTGCCAGCTTGCGTTTCGCCGGCCGATAAGCTTCGAGATACTGTTGCGTGGACCGATTGAATGCGCCGGACCTTTTCCTCGCAGCAGCCCGGACGGCTCTACGGCGGCCCGGTCCGCGAGGCTCCGTCTCCACAACAGCCTCTACCAAAAATTTCCGCCGCATCTCCTTTCCGTTTCTAACCCGCACTGCTAGCCTCGAATCAAAATGATTTCGATAGGATTGGGCTTCCCTACCGCCACATCGGAGGGCCGAGACCAACGATTGGTGAACTGAGTAATGGTGCACGTCGTCTCATAGTGAATCTGCAGCGTGTAATCGTTCACCCACCCAAACGACACGTGATCGCAACCCACCGCGCTGAAGACCGGCTTATCAAGACTCAGCGGCAGACCCTGATCATTGACATAGATGTTCTCTTGAACGGAGCCCGCCGCATCCTTCAAGAGGGACTCCATCAATACCGCGACGAGCTTCTGATTGGGCGAAATTTGCCGACGCAGTTCCTTTTGCTCCGCTGAACAGCTTCCCAGCGCGACTACTAGAAGTATCGACGCACCAAGCGAGGTAATCGATTTCACGATTGCCTCGGATTCACGGCGATCCGACGGTTGTCATCCTTCAAGAATAGCCCCACCCGCATAAATTGGCTATCGCGCAGATTGTGCCTTTGCGCGAGCGGCCCGGGATTCGGATCCGCAAACCCGTATCCGGATCTCCCGCGCCCAACAAAGTCCAATTGCCGAAACCAGCGCAACTCAAAATTGATGTGCTCGAACTGCTGCTTGAAGAGCGTCAAAGTTATCGATGATTGCCTACGTCGACTCATCCGTGCTGCTGCGCGTAGCACTTGGGCAACCGAACGCATTGCCCGAGTGGCGCGATATTGAGCGAGGCGTGTCGAGCGCCTTGGTAACTACGGAAAGCCTGCGTACCCTGGATCGCGTCCGACTGCGTGTGCATCTTTCCGACGTCGAAGTTGCAATACGACGCGCGACGATTCTTGCGCTCATTGATTCCTTAGAACTTGTGGAGATTGATAGCAGCGTACTCGACCGCGCTGCCCAACCTATGCCGACGGAACTCGGCATCCTGGACGCAATCCATCTCGCCTCCGCTCTTCTTTTGAAAGACGCGTTGGGCGCCGACCCTGTGATGGCCACTCATGACAAAGCGTTAGCCGTTGCCGCACAAGCGTACGGGCTCAAAGTATTGGGAATCTAGCTGACTATTCCATTTTGTTGCCGCCTTCAGCGTGCACCGCACATCCACGACGCTTCACATATAAGCAGCGCTGCAGATTTCTCCGCTCACTCTCAGTAGTGGCGAAAGGCAGTGCGAATAGAACACGACGATCTGGGCCCGCGTGCGGAAGATTCGCAGGTAGCGACTGCGGTGAGTGCCGGTCGCGCCACCTTCGAGACGAAGAATGTCAGTCGCGCGAGCGTACTGAGGCGAGTAGGAATCCCAGTAAGGCGCCGATCAAAATGCCGGTTGCAAATGCCGTCCGCGGGTATCCGGTGATGTAGTCATCTGCAATTCCCGCGTAGTGCTTAACCTGGGCGGCGGTGCTCCTGCCATGTTCGCTCAAGGCGGATACCGTTGCTTCGAGTCGCCGGCGCAAATCGTCAATTTGCGGGCTGTGTTCGTCGTCCAATCGGGCCAAGAGCTCTTCGACATCGTCGATCAATTGCTGGAATTGTCGGGGTCTTTCCAAGCGAGGGTTCTCGTTGTCCGTTATTACCTAAAGACTGCATGACGAGCGGCCTACTGTACAGACGGATCTGGACACACATGCCGTAGGCTGGCTCTTACAGTTCTCAATGCACGATGAGCCGCGCAACGAAGAGGGGGCGCCGCGGCGGCGCGGTGCTGAAGCACCAAGAAATGAGGGGCTCTCGCCCCCATGATTTAGCTCGTTCGTCAAATAATCTCAGGTCGCGGTGGGCATATGCAACGGATTTGTTTTCCCGACCGCCCGTGACGGGGGACTGTTGCACCGAGTGCACGGAGGAACACCGTCTATATCAAAATCTTAGGTCAACGATCGACGCCGGGGGGATGGTGTAGCGCGTCATAGGCAGCGATATCCGCTGCCGAAAGATTCTCCGCCTTCCACACCATCGCTCGATGAATGCGATTCCAGCCGCTCGGGTGGTCGAAGAAGATCACTTCTTCGAGCGCTCCCGGCTGCATCTTACGATACTCGGCCAAGTGCAGCGCTGCCTGCGCGGCGCCGTCCGGTTGTCGCGCCGCATTGAGACCGAACGCGTCCGCCTCCGCCTCGATCGATCGCGTGATCGTGTTGGACAGGGGCGTAAGCGCGAACCCGTAGATCGAGAACAGCGCGACCAGTAAGGGCAGGCCGGCGACGTCAGCGACGTCGCGAACTCCCCATCGCTCGCCGAACTTGAGTGTGACCCGGCCGAATGCCCATGCCATGAGGGCGAAACCGATGACGATGAGGACGCCCAGTGCCAGCACGCCCTTGTACACGTGGTTCAGCACGTAGTGCCCCATTTCATGACCGAGTACGGCTTCCACCTCTTCCGGAGAAGCTCGATTTATCAGATTGTCGTTCAGACTGATCTGCGCCGAACCCGCCATGCCGCTGACGTGCGCGCTCATCTTGGTAGTCTGCTTGGAAGCATCGAATTCGTAGACCTGCTCGGCCGGAATTCCGTTGGCGCGCGCCAAAGACAAAATGCGCTGCTTGAGCGGGCTCTCGGCCAGCGGATAGAACTTGTTGAATACCGGCTCCAGGTAGGTCGGACCAATGGCTATTTGAAAAATCAGGAACAGAAGCGCGACCGCGGAACCCCACAGCCACCATGTTTTCGGCAGCTTGCGAATGACCGCGTAGATCGCGACTGCCGCGAGCGTACCGAAGATCAGCGTGATAATGAGCTCCTTAGCCTCATCCCCCAGCCAACTGCCAAGCCCCTGGTTGGACATACCGTATTGGCGCTCGCGGACATAGCCTTCATAGGCCGCCCAAGGCAGAGTCAGTATCGTGGTAAGGACGAAATATTGAATGGCATAGAGCGCGGTCTGCGCCCAACGAAAGGGTGTTAGTCGTGCGCCGAAGTCCCGCATCCGCGCCGATAGTCGCCAACCGAGCAGCGCCCATGCGACCAGGAGTCCGATAAGGAAGTCCCATAGCATTAGCCAATACCCGCCCTCGAAGTAGGCATCGGACCGTGCCCGCGCAGCCGGCGTCATTGTCGCGAGATAGGCGGCGGTTGCCGCATCCGCGTCGAAGTGCACCGAAGCGGCGGCGCTCGACGGAGTGTCCGCAGCGCTTGCGGACTGCATGCAGCCAAGGAGCGCGATGAGCGCAAGGGCGACGATTGCAAGGGGGATTTTGCGGTTCATAAGACTCCCGGCCGCCGCGACAGCAAGACTGCCGGACTTGTTCTTCTTCCCAAGGGAAGTTTAGCGGGCTTTGGCGTCGATCCGCCAGCGGTGGTATGCGAATACTATGTCTCGCGTACAGGCATCCAGCACTTCTTGCAGCAGATTCAGCTTTCAAAGATCAGGCAGGTCGTTGTCCCGTGGACAAGCAGGCGTCCTTTGGTGTCGGTGAGGCGTTCTTCTGCGGTGCCGACCCGTCGCCCCCGGTTGATCACAGTTCCCTGAGCCTTAATCAAACCAGTGTCCGGCGTAATGGGCCGGACGAATGAAATCTTGAACTCAAGCGTCGTGGAGCCAATGCCCTTCCCCAGGGTCGATTGGATTGCCAATCCCATACAACTATCGAGCATTGTCGCCGCCAGACCGCCATGCACAGTGCCGGCTGGGTTTAGATGCGTGTTCTTCGGTTCGGCGACAACGACGACACGCCCATTCTCGGCCTCGACAATGTCGTAACCCAGGGTCTCCGCGATCGTGTTGAGAGGCAGCGTTCCCTTGACGAGGCCTTGGACAAACTCGAGGCCGCTCATCTGCCTCTGCCTGTCAGCGGAAACGG
This sequence comes from Steroidobacteraceae bacterium, assembly GCA_035488895.1. Lineage (GTDB taxonomy): Bacteria > Pseudomonadota > Gammaproteobacteria > Steroidobacterales > Steroidobacteraceae > Bog-1198. The sequence goes on along the minus strand of DATHKV010000096.1, from coordinate 7,707 downwards.
TTCCATAAGTCTTGCTGGCGACACGACCCTGCATCGCTTCCTCCCAGTTGAGTTATGAGTGCGGTATCACGGTAGCATTCGCCTTGCGGCGTTACTCGCCGGATTCGGACTTCGAATTGCAGGATGCCAGCCGGGCGCAACGTCCAAGAATCCGGGAGGCGAGTCGGGCTCGCGCGCCTCGTCTGCCTGCCCTACGGCTCGACCGACGAAGAATACCGTTCACGGCTCAAAGGCGACCGTCCGACATGATTTGGTGGGCGCGCACCGGCATCAATGTGTAATGCGCACACACGATCCCACTTTATGGGCTCGACAGGAGTCACAACCATGCACACTTCAATTCCGGCACTCACAGCGGCGGCGATTCTGGCCGCGCTTAGCTTTGGCGCCCACGCCGACACATCAAACCAGCCCGCGAAAATTACAGGTCGCAGCGCTGTCTACTACGGTGATCTCAATCTTAACGTTGAACAAGATGCCAAGATCATGCTCGAGCGAATCGAGCAAGCGGCCAACAAGGCGTGCGGCGGGCACCGTACCTTTAGTTCCTATACAGGGAGATTGGACGACACCTTTGATGAATGCCGCAGCGAGGCTATTGCGCGAACCGTGAAACAGCTTAGCGCACCCGCGGTGACGCGCATTTATTCCGAAGCACCCATATCATCACCCTCGAATTGCATGACTATAGGATTCATGAGCTGGGCGAAACTTTTCTGGTGGTAGGAAGCGAGCGCGGCTGTTGCAACAATGATGCGATCACGCTGGACCTGACGATTCGCAGCAGCCGCTGGTTTCGGCGAGTGTATGGACGCTGGCGGCAATACCACGACCATGGATCAATCGACGACGCGAATTGGCTCGCCCGTCTTCAAGGTCTGTTGGGGAATAGCTACGCTGTCCAATCCGGACTACCTGACTGAGGTTGACGTGATTGCGGTGTCAGTTGCAGGGATTCCCAATTGATCGCGGGACGGCACGTGGATTTTTCGCGTCACCACCGTAGTGCTGGAATAGGGCCTACCATTTGTTTAAATCATCCTGCGCAGCGACAAGCGCTTCTCCTGCGTTACGCTTGGTGTAAAGGTTCGTAGTGCCCGACGCTGCCTCGACTCGTCTTTCGCGTTCAAAAGCCTGCCGTGCTTCGGACTCCCGGTCTAACGCTTCCAATACACGTGTTCCCGCCAGGTATCTCTGGTGGGCGTCTGACCGCTGACACTCATCGTGAACCTGCTGTTTGGCTTTTCTGTCAGTTTCCTCAGCACGTACATTTTAGCTATATCGCGAAGGCTCTCGATGACTTACAGTTTCACCGCATAGACTGAATCGGTCAATTTGTTTGCGAATCGCGCCTCCGACTCGTCGATCCTCGGAGAACCACTTACACGGATGTTTCATGGCTCGCCCTAAAGGATGCTTGGAATCTCGGTTCGCCGCTTCGATCGTCGTGGTTGGACTGCTATTTTGGTTTCCGCCTCTCGCCCATGCGGCCAAGACCATATATAAGTGTACGCAGGACGGGCAAGTTCACGTTCAAGGACTACGTTAGCCGCCAATGAATTCGGACTCGCGCAATGACCGGCAGTCTCGATCGCGAGTGGCCCGTATTGGCGCCTCGAGCGAGGTGAAATTCGCTCCGGATTCATCCCGCGCCATCGCGATTGGCCGCGACGTTTCCATTTGGGATCTAAGCACCGGAAAGGCAATTGTGCGCGCGCTTCCACTCAGTCATGCCGTGCATGCCAACTGGTCCCCTAGTGGCCATTTGGTGTGTATTAAGAGCACTGTCGGGGCGTTGGTCATTGCCGATTCGTCGAATCTGCAGGTGGTGGCTCAACTACAATCAAAAAAAGCGGGCCAGGGGTGCGACGCGGTATTTTCGCGTGACGGTGGACACGTGCTGGACGGGACGTGGAATGGCTTACTCGCGGTCTATGATGTGCTAACGAGTCAGCGACAGCGAGAACACCACTTTCCAAAATGCACGCTGACGACGATCAAGTCGTCACCCAGCTATGCGCGTGCCGCTTTCGTCATTCAGCCCAAGGTCGCTGCGGGGCTCGGGTCCGGCCCACAAAATAAACTCTGTGTTGTCGAATGGTCCGCCGCAGGACTTGCCTTGAGAGAGCTCCCGCGTAAATGGAACAAGATTGTCGCAATAGCATTTGATCCGGAGGAAGTCTCCCTGGCCGTGCTGTCTCACAATCTGTATCCAAAAGCCAGCCTTGAGATCGTAGAAATTGAGAGCGGTGAATTAATCTCGAGCCGTGATTGCGTCCTGCACGCCGGGGGATCGGAGATAGATTGGTCTCCAGATGGTCAGACGCTTGCCGTCGTCGAAAAGGGCGGAATCAATTTCTATGAGCGAGAGACCATGCGTCCGGTTGCGCGTGAGGAGTTTCATTTGCCGTATCATGTTGCGTTCTCGCCAGATGGGAAATGGATTGCGTTAGGTGCGTCGAACACCGGAATCATCAAGCCAACGGTGGATGTCCTCGAAGCGTGAGGCCGCTGGTGTTCCCGAACAGTCCGGCCTTACGAAGAGCTTTCGCTCTGAGCCCGACGAAGTCGTCGCTGGACCTTCCTTTCCTGCTCTAGTGCAACGTAAGCCTATTGTTGGTCCCCGGGGAGAGGCGTTTGGCGAGTACGCTTAGAACGTCGTTGGCATTAGGCCCGGCTGTCACTGTTTCGGAAGGGGTGGCATCCGCGGAAGCGAAACAGTCGCTGGAGAGGCAGGGGGACGCTCGAAATAGGAACAGCCTCGCACTCCGCGGCGCCGATGGCTAGTCTATTCCTTTGCGACCGCACGAAAAGGTGACTTGACGCTTTTTGTCATTTCTTCGCTCGCGAGGTGTCTTAGCGCGGTTCCTTTTAAGACAGGTGATGTAAATTGCCATCCGTCTGGTGAGGTCCCAAAAACGTGATCGTCACTTTGCGGCTGGAGCATGTCGGCCCACGTGTCTATAAGGCGCATATAGGAGGGGCGGCGCATCGCGACTTGGTTCGATTTGCTTGTCCGAGCCTTGCTTGAGGATTAGCAGGTATTCGTGGATCTGCTCCGATTCCAGTTCGGTAGCCGTCCAAATAACGTCGTGGCAGGTCGCCACCAGACTCATTTCTGACCCCCTTTTAGGGCATACGCCACTTCGTTTATGGGGAATTCAGTCAGTTTCTCCCTCCCGCATTTCGGACATACAACGGGAAACCTAACAGTTGGTTCAATCATCGGTCACCTCGCATCATGCGTCGATATAGATCAGACGTCTGAGACAAGGGAAATATTCCGGGACCGCCGTGCCGCGTTCAACACGCGGGACAGCAGTTACGTTCTATTCGGGCGCCATGCCCTTATCGGCCAGTTCCTTGATTGCCTTCGCGCTTTTTGACAGGTGCGCCATGCCCATGCCTCGAAGCACGTTCGGCGCCTTCGAGAATTGGATCCCCTGATAGCCCACGATCTCGACGCGGTTACCCCAGGGATCGTAGAAATCGAGGAATGGCCCGGGCAGTACCTTCACGCCGGCTTCCTCGAGCGCATGACGCACGGCCTCCTTGTCATCGACGACGAGACCGAAATGGCGGCCGGCGCCGGCAGGTTGGCTCTGACCCTTTTGCAGAGCAAGAAATTGATCGCCCAAGTCGATGAAGGCCATGTCCTTTTCTTTACTGCGCAGCTTGAAGTCGACGATGCCTCCGTAGAAGGCCAGCGCCTCGTCAACGTCGCCCACTTCGAGTGCGATGTGATTGAAGCCTAAGGCGTGCGCTTTTTTTGACTGGGTCATGGGGTTGCTCCTTAGCGATCGATCATCGACATCCTGGCAGCTTGGTATCGGGGACCTGCAACCTTGTCGGGCGCCAGCGCGTCGTCCAAGGCCTTCATCTCTTTCGGGTTCAAGGAGATGGCCGCGGCGGCGATGTTCTCCTCGAGATAGGTGCGGCGCTTGGTGCCGGGAATGGGCACGACCGACGGGCCTTTGTGCAGCAGCCAGGCGAGGGCAATCTGTCCGGGCTTGGCGTGTTTGATACTGGCGATGTCGCGCACCGTTTGCGCAGCGGCGACATTGGCGTCGTAGTTGCTGCCTTGGTAGCGAGGATCTTCGCGGCGAAAATCATCCTCCGGATAGTCCTCGGCGCGTTTGACAACGCCGGTCAGGAAGCCGCGGCCCAGCGGGGAGTAGGGGACGAGACCGATGTTAAGTTCCGCCAAGGCAGGGATCACGTCCTTCTCCAGATTCCGTTCCCACAAGGAATATTCGCTCTGCACGGCGGAGACCGGATGGACGGCGTGCGCCTTGCGGATGTTGCCGACGCCCGCTTCGGACAAGCCGAAGAAGCGCACCTTTCCCTCGCGCACCAACTCGCTCACGGTGCCGGCGACCAATTCCATCGGCACGTTGCGATCGACGCGGTGTTGGTAGAGAAGATCGATGTGATCGGTGCGCAGGCGCTTGAGCGAGGCATGCACGACCTCGCGGATATGCGTTGGGTTGCTGTCGGTTCCAATCGTTTTGCCGTCCTTGATCCGAAACCCAAATTTGCTGGCAATGGTCACTTGCGCGCGCTTCGGACCCAATGCACGCCCGAGCAGCTCTTCATTGATGTAGGGGCCGTAGACCTCCGCCGTGTCCAAGAAGGTGCAGCCGAGTTCGATGGAACGATGCAGGGTCGCGATGGATTCGGTCTCGTCCGCAGGACCGTACAGCTGGCTCATGCCCATGCACCCTAAGCCGATGGCGGAAACTTCCAAACCTTGGCTGCCGAGTTTGCGTGTGGGCAACATAACTTTCTCCAACGATGTCATTAGTATTCGGTCAGCGGCGGACGCTGATGCTTGATCCATTGCTGTACCGAGGGCCTGAGCCATTGATGATTGGCATAGTCGACGAGCCGCTGAGGCACTGCATCACCGTGCACGACCAGACGCTGCAGCATCATGGCGAGATCCACGTCCGCGATCGACCACTCGCCGAACAGGTACTCCCCGCGGCCCTCGAGCAATTGAAGCGCTGCGGCAAATAACTTTTGAGTCGCTTCAACACCTTGCTTGGAGAGCGCCGGCCTGCGAGCGCCGCAGAACACGACGAACGTGGGCCTCTCTTCGCGAATCGGCATCAGATCGCTGCGCACCCACGCTTGAACTTGTCGTGCCCTTGCCCGGTCGCGCAATCCTGTCGGATAAAGCAGCGTGCCCTCAAAACTCTCGTCGATGTACTCGCAGATCGCGGAGGATTCCGACAGGGAAAAGTGGTCGTGCACGAGCGTCGGAACGCGCGCTGTGATCGACGTCGTGGCGAAGGCATCTTGCTTTTGAGCGTTGGCGAAAAGTTCGAGGGGTTTGACGTCAAAGGGCAACCCTTTCTCGACCAGGCTGACATACGCAGGCAAAGCATAAGGACTCGCAAAATTGGAATCGACATAAAGAAGCATGGGTGTCTCTCAAGCGAAATGGGAGCGCCGCATTTTAGCATCTCGCGCCGGACGGCCGCACTAGTTGACGTTTTTACGCCTCACCTACTCTTTCGTGCTTCCAAGCCGCTATCGAAAAACTAACGTGACGTTTAGTTTCCGTTAAGAATATAGGGGTCCATCCAGGCAAATATGGGGGTCTCGACCGATTCGCACCGAGGTCAGGCCCCTTATTGTCGCTGCGTGAACGCCGCACTCAGAAACCAGACCGACCGTGCCTTGCTGGACAAAGTCGCGGCGGGCGATCGCGAAGCCTTGCGGGAACTCTACTTGCTCTATCACCGGCGGCTGGCCGGCTTTCTGCAGCGTTTCACCCGACGCCAGGATCTGGTGGAGGAGGTGATCAACGACACCTTGTATGTGGTGTGGTGCAAGGCAGGCGAATTTCGCGGCGACTCACAGCCGTCGACCTGGATCCTGGGGATCGCGTACCGGCGTGCTCTCAAGACGCTGCGCCGCCGGGGTCATCAGCTGTTTCACGCGGTGCCGATTGAGAACGAGTGCTTGGCTGCGCCGGACGAGCTGGGCGCCGCGGAGACGGGCGAATGGCTTGCCTTCGCAATGCAGCAGCTTTCCGTCGATCAGCGCCTCACGCTGGAATTGGCTTATGGCCAGGGTCATTCCTGCGAGGAGATTGCCGGGATCATGGACTGCGCCGTGAATACCGTAAAGACGCGCATGTTTTACGCGCGCGGCAAAATGCGCACGCTCTTGCCGCAGCTCGCTGCTGGCTAAGTACGGTAGCGAACCACCGCGTCTCCCAGCGTCTGCTCCAGCGGATTGAGCCAGGGCCGGTAGCGGCGCCACTGATGTAGTCCGTCGCGGTTGATGGGTTGGCGGACCTGTTCCGAGCTGGCGGTGCTGACGCCGCGCACCGTCTTGTGAAATTTGAGGCATGCGGGCTCGAAGGGAAGCGCGCAGAAATCCAACAGGCGGCGCACGCTGGCTTCCAGATCCTCGACGACGTCCTCATGATGAACGCGCAGCACCCGGCCGGGCAGCACGTCGTCCCAGTGGTTCATCAGTTGCAGGTACGTGCGGTAGTAACGGGCGATGAACTCCAGGTCGTAGCTGAAGTCCTGGCCGCCGGCATAGAGCTGCTTGAAATTGCCGAAGCAGCAGGCCATCGGCTCACGCCGCACATCGATGATCTTCGCATTCGGCAACATCAGGTGGATGAGGCCGACGTGGCGGAAATTGTTGGGCATCTTGTCGATGAAAAACATCGCGGCCGGTTTTCGCGTGCGATAGCCTTTAGTCTCGGTCAAGTAGCGCTCGCCGAGTTTCCGAAAATCCTCGGGGGCAAGGTCGCGCAACACGCCGGGATACTTGGGGTCACTAAGATCAGAGCCACGCTGCAATTCCTGCACGATGCGCGGAATGTCGTGCAGCTCCTGGGTGGCTTCGACCGCTGAGTGCGAAGCCAAAATCTGCTCGATGAGCGTTGAACCCGAACGCGGCAAGCCGACGATGAAGATCGGGGCGGGATCCGGCGCGCCGACGCCTACGCGCTCGGCGAAGAACTGCCGCGTACACACCTCGACCTGTCTCTGCGTATTGATCTCGGAAAATTCCGGGCGATAGCGGCTCGCCGTGCGCCGCATCGCGTTGCCGTTGGTGTAGTGCGTCCAGGACTCTTCGTACCGGCCGCGGTCCTCGAGCGCTTTGCCCAAGGCAAAGTGCAGATGCAGGCGATCGATCTCGGTGCACGTTGCCAGCGCGCCCTGCATGCGCGCAATTTCAGCATCGGCAAAACGGTAGGTCTTAAGGTTGGCAAGACTCCAGTAGGCATCGCCGAAATCCGCTCGCGCTTTCAGCGCGGCACGATACGACGCGATGGTGTCGGATTGCGACCCTAAGGCTTTGAGGGAATGGCCGAGCAGCAGGTGTACATGCGGCAAGACCTGCGCCGCCGGCAACTCGCGATACGCGGCGATGGCCGACTGGTGGTCGCCCAGGCCCGCGCACGCCGTGGCATACAGCGACCGATAGTCCACGTTGTCGGGCTCGATTTGCAGAAGCGCCTGCAATTCCTTGCGCGCCTGCAGGTACTTCTGCCGCCCGACCAGAATTTCAGCGTAATCCAAGCGGGCGGCGCGATAGTCGGGTGCCAGCGTCAATGCGGATTCAATCACGCGCTCAGCCTCATCGAGCGCATCGCGTTGCCGTTCGATCCGCGCGAGGAGCCGCAACGCCTCGACGTCGTTACCGTCCTTGAGCAGGTGAGCACGAACCAGCGTC
>DATHKV010000095.1:0-5377 GCA_035488895.1 Steroidobacteraceae bacterium | reverse complement strand
CGATGAATACCGCCTGCTGCAGATTGCGGCCCTTGGCGGAGGCCTGGTATTCATCGCCGCCCTTGTAGCTCAAGGCACGCACGTCGATGTCGTGCCCCTTGGCGGCCCGCACCCAGCCCAAGCGCGACAGCACCACCGTGGTGGGTTCGCTGGTCAGCAATTCAGTTTCGGAGATCGCCTGCGCGGCTTCGCGTTCCACCAGCTTCGTGCGGCGCTCGTCGCCATATTCTTCGGCGTCGCTGACGAGCTCTTCACGCACCAGCTTGGTGAGCCGCGCCTTGCTCTTCAACGTTTTTTCGATATCGTCGCGCTCCTCTGCGAGCTTCTTCTGCTCGTCGCGGATCTTCATCTCCTCGAGCCGCGCGAGGTGGCGCAACTTGGTCTCGAGAATGGCCTCGGCCTGTTCGTCGGAGAGTTTGAAGCGCTTGATCAGCACCGGTTTCGGCTGATCTTCGGTTCGCACGATGCGGATCACTTCGTCCAGGTTCAAAAACGCGATCAGCATGCCATCGAGGATGTGCAGCCGCGCGTTGAGCTTTTCGAATCGAAATTTAAGGCGCCGAGTGACCGTGCTCTTGCGAAACTCCAGCCACTCCAACAGCAATTCCTTCAAGCCCATGACGCGCGGACGGCCATCCAGCGCGATCACATTGAGATTGACGCGGTAATTGCGCTCGAGGTCGGTGGTGGCGAACAAATGCGCCATCAATGCCGGTATGTCGACGCGGTTCGATTTGGGTACGATTACCAATCGCGTGGGATTCTCGTGATCCGATTCATCGCGCAGGTCCTCCACCATGGGCAGCTTTTTCTGCTGCATCTGAGCGGCAATCTGTTCCTGCACCTTGCTGCCCGACACTTGAAAGGGCAACGCATCGATGACGATCTCGCCATCCTCGATTGCATAAGTGCAGCGCGCCTTGAAGCTGCCGGAACCGGTGTTGTACATCTGCACGAGTTCATCGCGCGGCGAGACGATTTCCGCCCCGGTGGGCAGGTCCGGGCCCTTGATGTGCGACATGATCTTGCGCGTGGTCAGGTCGGGATCATCGAGGAGCGCCACGCAGGCATTCACCACTTCGCGCAAATTGTGAGGCGGAATGTCCGTGGCCATGCCGACGGCAATGCCGGACCCGCCGTTGAGCAATAGATTCGGCACCCGCGCCGGCAGCATGGTGGGTTCATCGAGCGACCCGTCGAAGTTCGGCGCCCAGTCCACGGTGCTCGATCCCAGCTCCTGCAGCAGCAGATCCGCGTAGCGCATGAGCCTCGACTCGGTGTAGCGCATTGCCGCGAAAGACTTGGGATCGTCGGTCGAACCCCAATTGCCCTGCCCATCGACGATCGGATACCGATAGGCAAAATCCTGAGCCATGTGCACCATGGCCTCGTAGCAGGCTGAATCGCCATGCGGATGGAATTTGCCGATCACATCGCCGACGGTGCGTGCCGACTTCTTGTGCTTGGCTCCGGCCGCCAGTCCCAACTCGCTCATTGCGTAGACGATGCGGCGCTGCACGGGCTTCAGGCCATCGCCCAAATGCGGCAGCGCGCGATCCAAGATCACGTACATCGAATAGTCGAGATAAGCGCGCTCGGCGAAGGATTTGAGGGGTTCTTTTTCGACGCCCTCGAAGTTCAATTCCTGATCTTTCATGCTAAACGTGCGCCAAATTGCCTTTGCTTTCCAGCCACTCGCGCCGGTCACCGGCACGCTTCTTCGCCAGCAGCATGTCGAACATTTGATCCGGACTGTCTTTGGCGTCGATGGTCATTTGGACCAGGCGACGTGTCTGCGGCGCCATGGTGGTTTCGCGCAACTGCAACGGACTCATCTCTCCCAGGCCCTTGAAACGAGTCACCACAACCTTGGTGCGCGGGCTCTCGGCGGCGATTCGCTTCAGCTCCTTCTCGCGTTCCGCCTCGTCGAGTGCGTAGATCACTTCCTTGCCCGCATCGATGCGAAACAGCGGCGGCATGCACACATAGACGTGTCCGGCGGCCACCAGCGGGCGATAGTGCCTCAAGAACAGTGCGCATAACAGCGTCGCAATATGCTGACCGTCGCTGTCGGCATCCGCGAGTATGCAGATCTTGTGATAACGCAAAGCGGAGATGTCGGCGGCGGCGGGTTCGACGCCGATGGCAATGCTGATGTTGTGCACCTCTTGAGACTGCAGCACCTCGCCGATGTCCGATTCCCAGGTGTTCAAGATCTTGCCGCGCAACGGCATGATGGCCTGCGTCACGCGATCGCGCGCCTGCTTGGCCGATCCGCCCGCTGAATCGCCTTCCACCAGAAACAATTCGCCGCGCGCAGGATCCTGACTGACGCAGTCGGCGAGTTTCCCCGGCAGCGCGGGACCTGCGACGATGCGCTTGCGCGCAATCTTCTGGCTGTCCTTGAAGCGCTGCTGCGCATTGCTGATGGCGAGCATGGCGATTTTTTCGCCCTGATCCGAGTGCTGATTGAGCCACAGCGCGAACGCGTCCTTGATGACGCCCTGCACAATGCCCGCCGACTCGCGCGAGGACAGCTTTTCCTTGGTCTGACCGGCGAATTGCGGCTCGCGCATTTTCATGGACAGCACGAAGCTCACACCGTCCCAGATATCTTCAGGGGTCAACTTGAGCCCGCGGGGCACCAGATTGCGGAATTCGCAGAATTCCCGCACCGCATCGGCGGAGCCGACGCGCAGTCCATTGACGTGCGTACCGCCTTCGGTGGTGGGTATCAAATTCACGTAGCTTTCGGTGACGTTGTGCTCGGACTGCAGCACCCAGGCGACGGCCCAATCGAGCGAACCGCCGTCGATATCGCGCTTGCCGTAAAAAGTCTCCGCCGGCAGCCATTCGCCCTTGCCCAGTTCCTCGACCAGGTATTGGTGCAGGCCGCCGGTGTAAAACCATTCGTCCTTCTCACCGGTGGCCTCATTTTTCAACGTGACCCGCAGGTTCGGGCACAGCACGGCTTTGGCGCGCAGCACCTGCTTGAGCTTCGGTATCGAGAATTTGTCGGTATCGAAGTACTTCGGATCCGGCCAGAAGCGAATGGTCGTACCGGTCTTGGACTTGGCGACATCGCCAACCACTTCCAGCTTCGAAGTCGCCTTGCCGCTCGCGAAACTGATGTTGTATTCCTTGCCGCCGCGGCGCACCCAACACTCCAAATTCTTGGAGAGCGCGTTCACCACCGACACACCCACGCCGTGCAAGCCGCCGGCGTGCTGATAATTGCTGTCGTTGAATTTTCCGCCCGCGTGCAGGCGGGTCAATATGACTTCGACACCGCTTTGCTTCTCTTTCGGGTGAATATCGACCGGCATGCCGCGGCCGTCGTCCTCGACTTGCAGAGAGCCGTCCTTGAACAAGGTGACATTGATGTTCTTGCAGTAGCCGTTGATCGCTTCATCGACGCTGTTGTCGATCACTTCATGCGCCAAATGATTGGGGCGCGTGGTGTCGGTGTACATGCCGGGGCGGCGGCGCACCGGATCCAAACCGCTCAATACCTCGATGTCGGAGGCCGTGTAAGACGAAGCCATCAGTTACCTCACGTGGAAGGCGCAGAAGTCTAACACGCGCCGCCGCGATGGATTGGCTGGCACCGGGGGCGCGATTCGGCTATCTTCCGCGCCATGGGAATCGCCAACCAGCAAAATATGATTCGAACCATTCCGGTTCTGCCGCAGCCCTACGGGATCCGGGTGCGGCTGCGCCCGGGCGATCCCTTCGCCAAGCTCGTCGGCGCCGACTGGCAAAAGACACACTGGTTTTTCACCGCCGCCGAACGCGACCGCGTGCTCGAGGATATGTCGCGCAAGCACGAGTATTCCCGCATCGGCGATCAACCGGCCCTGGTGTTCGAGAAGGTCGAGAAGTTAGGCGAGAGCAGAAGCTTCTAAGCCCTTCTTAAACCTCACGTGCGGTGTCGCTTCGACGCCGTAGATTCGGCGCGAAGCGCCTAGAAAGTTCTGCCTAAGAACAAGTAGTAGGCGCTGTGCCCCGCGGTGTCGTAACCCGAGCCCAGGTAAACAGGGCCGAGAAAGGTATCGAAGGCCAGGAACAGCGATGCATCCTTGCGGGCCGATCCGAAACTGATGTCGCTGCGCGTTTGCCAGGTGTTGCCCGTTTCCAGCGACATGCCAATGTACGCGGGGAATTCGAAGAAGCCCTCGCCGCCGCGCCCTATCTTGCGGAAATAGATCGCGCGGGTGATCGCGTAGTTCTGTGCGAACAATGACGTCGGCGCAAGTCCCGACAGATTGAAGAACCCGCCCAACGAAAATAGGTTGGGTATGGCCGTGTCGTTGATGTGGCCGCCGACGACGCTGCCCACCGAAGTCCACCACAGCAGCGTGTTGCGCCCCAGCGAGCGGGCCATCAGCCAATCCGCCTGCACCTTGTCGGACCGCGTGTCGGCGCCCAGGCCGGTGCGATTGGCATCCCACTGAAAGGTAAACTGCTGTCCCTCGCGCGGAAAATGCAGGTTGTCGAGGCGGTCGTAGCTGAATTTAACGAACAGCTCGCCATTGTTGTACTGCTGCTGCACCAGGTTCGGCTCGCCCAAGCGCACGCGCGCTGCGCCGTTGGTGCGGTGGTAGCCGGCACGAATTTCGCCCCAATTGCCGAGGTTGCGGCCGATGTCGAAATCCGCTTCGGCCTCGCGGTCGCGAAAATCAGCGATCTCGTTATCCTTGGCGTACAGCTGCAGATCGCGCGCCTCAATGCGCAGGCTGGGCGCGATGAACCAGGTGCGAGTGGCGTCCAAGGGCTGATAAAACTCGCTCTGCACCTTGGGATCGCTGCCGATCTGCACGTCGGTCACCAATTCCGCGCCCAGATCATCGAGCTCGGTCAAAATGAAGCGCGCGGCCGCATTGTAGCGGCTGTTGCCTTGAAAGTTGTCCTCCAGATTCAGACCGAAGCGCACGTAGTTCGGGCCCCAGGATTTGCGGCGCGCATGAACCTCCAGCCCGGTATCCTCGGGGCTGCCTTGCTCAGCGCTTCCTTGCTCGGCGCTGCCTTGCTCAGCGTCGCCAGGTCCCGCGCGTGCCAGGGTGAAATCCAGCGTCTCGAAATTGCCGAGGCCGTACAAATCGGTAATTCGCCCGCCGACGGCATCGACGCTCAAGGGCTTGCCCACCAGCGGCTGCATTTCCGCCAGGATGGTCTTTTCGTAGCGCTTGGACTGTTCATCGACGCGAACAAATTTGATCGCGGGCAGGCCCGGCTCGCGCGACGCACGCCGCGCCAGATACTCGTGATAGGCCGTGTCGCCGACGCTCAAGGGGTCGAGGCGCGCCAGCATGCTGTGCGCCGCATTTTCACCCGCCGCGATGGTCGAGTTGGCCACCGTGAAATCCGTGGAACTGGT
>DATHKV010000094.1:0-25380 GCA_035488895.1 Steroidobacteraceae bacterium | reverse complement strand
GCCGAAGCGGTCGGTGGAGTGGGTTATGAGCTGCGCGTGATTGCCTCGGTGGTCATCGGCGGCGCCAGTCTCGCCGGCGGCCGGGGAGGGATCGGCGGCACTGTCATCGGCGCGCTATTGATCGGCGTGCTCACCAATGGCCTGGTGATCATGCATGTCTCGTCCTACTGGCAGCAGGTCGTGATCGGGCTGATCATTGTCGCCGCCGTCGCGTTCGACAGCTACGCGAAATCGCGCCGTCCATAAGTGGTTGATTTTACTTAACAGATCATCTACGAAGATTTTCGTTGATTCTACGAATAGATTCGTAGTAGTCTGCCCGACATGCAGAAATCAACGACCCCAAAACCCACGGTCATGGAATTGGCGATCTTGCGTGTCCTGTGGGAACGCGGGCCCGCCACGGTACGTGAAGTCCATGAGGTTCTGGATAGCAGCAAGGCCACGGGCTACACCACGGTACTCAAGCTGCTGCAAATCATGACCGCGAAGGGCATGGTGATTCGCAATGAAGATGAGCGAGCCCACGTGTACGAAGCGCGGCTTCCGGCGGAAAGCACCAAACGACAATTGGTGAGCGACCTGGTGCAGCGCGCATTCTCGGGCTCGGCGAGCCAATTGATGATGCATGCCCTGTCGGGAAAAAAGACGTCGCCCGCGGAGATCGAAGAAATCCGCCGCATGCTCGATGACCACGAGAGGAAAACAAAATGACGAATCCTGAAACGGTCCGGATTTTGGGGTGGTGCCTGCTCCATTTTGTCTGGCAGGGAGCGGTGCTGGCGTTGGTTCTGTGCGCGCTGCTCGCACGCTTACGCAGTCCGCAGGCGCGCTATGCCAGTGCGGTCTGTGCACTGACAGTGATGATGATCGCGCCGTTCGCCACCTTCGCCCTGTTGCAGCAATCTCCTCCGCCCATAGGGCAGGTTTCGGGGGGAATTGCACAGATCAGAGGCGGCCTCGAAGCCGTGCAGGCGATGGTCGCTGCACCCGATGTCCGGCCGTCTTCGACGGTCGCCAAGACGGCTTCGATCGATTGGATGAGCTATGCCGTGCTGGCCTGGCTCGCCGGCGTTTATATGTTCACGCTTCGCACGCTCGGCGCATGGATGTTGTTGATTCGGATGCGACGGCAGCGCGCCGAATCCATCGCGGGAGATCTCTTGCAAACCTGCCTCGCGCTGCAGCGGCGGCTCGGTGTGTCGCGCGCGGTACGGTTTGTCTGCTCAAAAGCCGCGGAGTCGCCGGCAGTATTGGGCTGGTGGCGGCCGGTGGTCGTGCTGCCGCTATCCGCGCTCGCGGGCCTATCGCCGTGGCAAGTCGAAGCCATCATTGCTCACGAACTCGCCCACATCAAACGTTGGGATGGTTTGGTCAACATTTTTCAAATTGCCACGGAGACGCTGCTGTTCTATCACCCGGCCGTGTGGTGGGTGAATCGTGTGATTCGCGATGAACGCGAACATTGCTGCGACGATGTGGCCGTGAGTGCCTGCGGCAATGCACCTGGGTATGCTCGTGCGCTGGCGCTGCTCGAGGAATCGCGGTCGAGTTCGGTGTGGGCGATGGCGGCCAACGGCGGCGTGTTGACATCGCGCATTGGGCGTCTGCTCGGAATCAAGGGCACCGCGCGCACCATCTCCACCAGCGGATTGGTCTTGATTGGCAGTCTGTGCGTCGCGGGCATTCTGATGGCGGGAACCGCCAGCACTCAAGTCACGAGTGATCTACCGCCGCCAACGCCGCCGGATCCGCCGGCTCTACCTGCGGATCCACCCGCCGCACCCGCAGCGCCCGCAGCGCCCGCAGCGCTGGCTGAGGCGGCCCCACCGGCGGTTCGATCAGTTCCGTCGATACCCTCGATACCCTCGATACCCTCGATACCGTCGATACCTTCGGTACCCTCGGCTCCTCACGTGCATCTGAGTGGCATCTCACCGGTGGCTCCTGTAGCGGCGCCAAAAGCGCCGCATACGCCAAAGGCGCCCGCGACACCCAAGCCTCCCACTGCGCCCACGGCCGATTCGGGAGAGGGCGGCTCCTACATCGGCGGACTGCAATCCGCGGGTCTGAAGGATCTGACCGTCGAGGAAATCATTGCGTTGAAGATCCACGGGGTCACGCCCGAATACATTCGCGGGATGCGTGCGGCGGGCCTCGAGGCCAATACCCGCGAATTGGTGGCGTTGAAGGTGCAGGACGTCACGCCGGAATTTGTCAGTGGACTCGCGGCGGCCGGTCTTACCAACCTGCGTATTCATGATTATCTGTCGGCCAAAGTTCAGGGGATCACGCCGGAATTTGCGCAAAAAGTCCGCAGTCACGGTTTTAAGGACCTGACCATCCATCAATTGATCTCGCTAAAAGTCGCCGGGATCTCATGAGAGGTATTTGTCGCATGCGAATCTCCCACATTCTTGCGGCTCTGGTCGTATTTCCCCTAGCCGCCGCGGCCGCTACGACCGCGGGAACGTGGACATTGGACTCGGCCGACGAGCCCGGCAGGGTTCAGTTTTCTCTGCAAGGCTCACGCGGTAGTGGTCACTTCAATACTTCTTCACCGTGGCTGCTGGCAGACTTGCGGGGCCTCGATTGGGCGGGCGCGGCCAAGCACGATGTGCATTTCACCATTCAGCGCGACGCCGGAAGCATCGACTGCGAAGGATTCGCGCAAGATCAGCACGGCAGCGGATTGTTCACGTTTAAGTCGAATCCGCAATACGCCGCCGAAATGGCGAAGCTCGGATTTTCGTTCGAGGAAAAGCAGCTTCTGTCGGCCACGCTCTTCGACGTCAGTTTCGACTTCGCGCGCGCAATACAGAATGCAGCGGTACGGGGTCTGGACGCCCACAAACTGTTCGCTTTCCGAATTCACGGCGTTACGCCGGAATTCATTCGCGATTTGCGCGCGGCGGGTCTCGAAGCGGCGGATGCGGACAAGCTCATCGCATTCCGGATTCACGGCGTTTCACCGGAATTTGCCGGTGAAATCAGCCACTTGGGTTACCCGCAAGCGCCGCCCGAACAGCTGATCGCCCTGCGCATCCATGGAGTTACCCCGCAGTACATTGAGGGATTGCGATCCAAGGGCATGCAAAATCTAACGCTCGATCAACTCATCAGCCTGCGCATTCACGGCATCGATTAGCGCGGCTCTCGCTTGGTGTCAGGCGTTGCTCATTCGCGCGCCATGAGAAAGCGCGAATCCCTTTGTGACCACTTGCCCTGGAGTGGCGTCGCCGCACAGGTGTAATCCGCGGCGACGTTCGACACTGCAGTCTTGAGCGCGTCCCTACATTGCTCCAGGCTCGGATAGGCAGCCACAGTTTGCGCTCCGCCCGAATGTAACTGCGCCACCAGAATGAACAGCATGGACTTCATTTAGATCCCCTCCATTGCTCGGACTTAGATTTCGCGGGCGTTGCACAATCCACCTAAATCCACGCGTTCATGTGGATTAAGCCCGCAAATTGACCCCTTAACCGCGCCGTCTGACCGGCGTGCTAGCTGATTGCACCCCAGCTGCAATTCTAGACATGTGCAGCCGCCACCCTTGACCGGGCGGGGTCGGAAATGGAATTGACGACCATCTCATCATTGGATCGTTACTGCTGCGTTGCATTCAGCACCCCTGTCTCGATGTACTCAAAAGACATGACCCTTGAGCCATGCTCGTGCGATCTTCGATTCGAGGCAATGCCGTCACTGCAAAATTACGGTGTCTGTCGCAGCCCAAAAAACGTTATGTTATGAGTGCCCTCAGCAGTAGTATTCGGGCAACAGTACAGCGGAGTGGATTCATGCGCCGGAGCGCCGGCCGGCTGAAAAATAGGCTCCGAGCTGCGTCAGCCGGCTCGAATCAAGTTCGCTGAATCAGCCAGAGTTGTCGCGAACGAGCCAAAACCCTGCCGTTAGCGTCGAAGATCGCCGTTCCCGCATGCAGCTTGCGGCCGTCCTGCGCGATGGGCCAGCCGATCACCGTGTGTCTGCGGTCTGCCTGCAGCAGTTGATCGATCACGGCCGTCATCCGCGCCGTAATGATTGCAGTCGCGGCTCCCAGGCGCTGCATCCAAGCAAAGCCCGCCGAGCAATCCAGAGCAGCCCAGGTCGCCTCGACGGAGAGTCGACCACTGGCGTCTGCTGCGAAGGACGGGGGCGTCCAGGTGGTCGCGACTACCCCGTCTTCCCCCACCGGGCCCGGCACGATTCGCAGTCCATCGCTGCGCGCGAAGCCACAGCTGAAACAGTGGGCGTAAGGGCCGTTCACTCCTTGCGCGCTCACCTTTTGCGCCAATGTGCCGGCGGCTTCGGCCTCGTCCGGATTCGGTGCGTTCGGCACGTCCAATTCCAAATGAGATCTGCCGCCTTCCGCGACGAGAACACCGTCGTTCTCCAACGTGACGGTGCCGTCCTCCCGCCGGCGGACCAGCATCGGAACGGCCAGCGGCGCGGGTGCGCGCAGCGACACCGACACCGGCCCTGTGCCCAACAAGCGCGCCAAGCTGCCCGCCACCCAGCCGCCGTTACCACTGGTATTCGGGCCGTTGTAGCGAGGATCGATGGTGAGTCTGTCGATCATTGCGCACGGCACGCATCGAGGGTGACGCGCTCGGCAGGATCGCCATTGAGGGTGGAGAGTACCGGGCGCGCGCTTGCAGGTGCCCACGGCAGGTCCGGCCACCACTGAGGAATCACAGGGTGCTGCGTCGGCTCGACGCTCTCGCCGGGTCGCGGCGCGAGAACTTCGACATCGTGGCAGCGGGCCGCCACGCGCACCCGTTCGACGGGCTCGGTCCATGTATGTTGTGCCAGCTTGAGCAGGGCCCAATGCACGGGAATCATGATGCGGCCGCGGACTTGGATATGAGCCTGGACGGCGAGCTCAGGGCCCAAGTGATTGTCGGCCCAATTCGCATCATATTGGCCGGCCTCGATCAGCGTGACATCGAAGGGTCCGAGTCGGGCGCCGATGTTGGGCAGATCCTTGTGGTAGCTGGTGTCGCCCGAATACCAGGCGCGGTGATGATCGCCGATGATGGCGAAGCCGGTCCACAAAGTGTGGTCACTGTTGGGCGATAATCGACCCGAGGAGTGGCGCGCGGGCGTGGCGATCAGTTCGACGTTGCCTTGGCGAGTGGACTGCCACCAGTCGAGTTCGATGATGCGCTCGTTCGGAATTCCCCATCGCGACAGGTGTGCGCCTATACCTAACGGCACGACAAACACGTTGTGCCAGGATCTCATGGCAACGATGCTGTCGTAGTCCAGGTGATCGTAGTGGTCGTGGGAAATGAGCACGACATCAATCGGCGGCAGATCGCTCAAGGCAATTGGCGGCGGATACCAGCGCTTAGGCCCCGACCAAGAAAAAGGCGAGGCGCGTTCGCTCCAGAATGGATCGATGAGTATCCTGCTGCCGTCAATTTCGAGCAGCGTGGAGGAGTGACCAAACCAGGTGACGCGCAAACCCGACTGCGGTGCGCCGGCGAGCGCGGCGGCACTGGGATGGACGACCGGAACCGGTGCATCGGGCGTAACGCCCGGCTCCGATTTACCGAAAGTGAAGTGAAGCAGGGCTCGACGAGTATCGATCCATATGGCCTGCGGATCTTTGAACTGACCGTCATGCCACTGTGGCGACTGCTGTGCCCGCACCAATCGCTCGCCTTGCGGTTTCGCGCCGAAAGCCGCGCAGCCGGATCTGAGCACGGCGCAGACCAGCGCGACCAGCAGCGCGAGAGCGATTCCAGCCCACAGCAACAGGCGCAACGCCCGGCGGCGCGGTGCGGTATCAGACTGACTTGCGGGTAATGAGGCTCTTGGCGCAGTCAACGAGGTTTTCTATGGCTGGTTTTGCTACCACCCTAGCATAGCCGTCTATTTAACTTACAGCGGCGTGCTGTGAGGCACCCATCGCAAAGCTCATACGTGGTCTGCGAAGACTTTCTGCCTGTGGCACTGTCGCATACTCGATCACCGGAGCGCCGTCATGATCAAAGTACTGGAAGGGCTGCTTGGCAAGTTTTCGCGCGAGCACCCCGCGAGCAAACCCACGCCGATCGCAAGACCTAAGCGGCCGAACAGCATCGGCGATTTCCGCGCGGTCGAGATCGCGCCGAGCATCATGTGCTGTGCGGAGGCAATGCGGGCCACGGGAAGGTCCTATCTGATGCGCGAAGCACCGCGCCTGCCCTTGTACGGCTGCACGATGCCGACGAAGTGCACGTGTAAGTTCCGCAAAAACGCCGACCGCCGCGATAGCGATCGACGCCTGTTCGGCGCGACCGAAACAAACCGCTGGTTTGCGGGTGTCGACAGTCGCACGCTCAGGGGTCGGAGGTCGGTAGAAAAGTGACTAAGAGTGGCCCACGCATTTTTTTCAACGTGGCCACTTGACGAGACTGAAACAGTGAGCCGGTTACTGGTTTGCCTTGAACACGCGCAGAAAGTTGGCGCCCATGACCTTGGCGACGTCGTCATCGCGCAAGCCGCGCGCCAGCAACGCCGCGGGAATCAGGCTCCAATCGCGATAGCTGCGCAGCACCGGCTTTAAGTTGGCATCCATGTCCGTGCCGATCGCGACGTGATCGATTTGCACCGCATCGATCAAGCGCAAAATCGAATCAATATAGTCCGCGAATGTCGCCTGCCCCACGCCCGAAGGCCATGAGCCGATGATGCCGCCACCGGCCGCCACGAGCCTGGCGTGCTCCCGGCTGATCAGGCGCGGATGACTCGTCGCCGGCGTCATCAGATTCGTATGTGAAACCATAACCGGCCTGCTCGATACCTCGAGCACATCCCTCGACACCTCGAACGTCGCATGCGCCAGGTCGATCAAGATGCCGGTCTTATTCATCTCGGCGACGATCGACTTGCCAAGCGCAGTCAATCCCTTGTGGACGGGCGCTTCGGTTTGTATGTCGCCGATCTGATTGACGTGGTAGTGCACGAGAGTGATGGCCCGCACGCCGTCACGGAAGGCCTCGTGGATGCGGTCAAGTTCGCCTTCGATGAAGTCTCCGCCTTCCACCGCGAAAACTGCCGCAGTTTTGCGTTGCGCGTGAGCGGCCACCAAGTCGGCCGGCTTCAAGCCCCGGGCAAGCCCGGGACTTGCCGCCAATGCCTTAAGTGCGGCGAGCTGCCTGCGGTAATCGGCATAGGCTTCCCCGGGCTGAAAGTTCCGGCTCGCGTGCAGCCCGGGTGCAGGCGTCATTTCGAGCAGGCGCATGTCTGTGACGGCGGAAAACAAGGCTGCGCTCACGTTCCCCGCGTTTAAGTCGGCGACGGCTGCGGCCTCGAAGGGTTCGCCAAAGGCACGCATCGTGGGCGTCGGATCAATCACCTGCTTGAGGAAGAATCGACCCGGGTGGCTGTGGATGTCGACGCTGGTGTGGCGCCTTAGAAACGCCACGCCGGCAGCGCGCTGCCCGGCGCTCAAATTCATGCCAAGCTCGGTGAGCTGGGCGCCATCTCCGACCGGCGCGCTCACCCCCCGGGCACCGCTGGATCGAATGCCGAGCGCTGCCGCACCGGCAGCAGTCAGCAGGCGCGCCAGGGTCTCACGCCGCGTCAAGCCTTCCACAGGCACGACAGTTCGATGCCGTTGCCGATGGGCAGCAGCACGCTTTGCAAATTGCCCTTGGCCTTGACGGCGGCCCGGTACGCTTCGGCGTCGGCGCGCACCATCTCGGGGTACAGCATGTTATCCGCCGCAATCACGGCATTGTTGGCCAGCTTGCCGTAAAACAAGTTCAGGCAGGGCACATACAGATTCTTCCATAAATCGACGAGCACGAAATCAAAGGGACCGTCGAGCGTCTTCAGCATTTCAACGGCATCCCCCAGCATCCACTCCACCTGGGCGCCCAGTCCCACTTCCTCGATCTGCGCACGCGCGTAGCGTTGCTTGTCGGCCACCAAATCCATGGTGTAAACCCTGCCGCCGGTGCGCCGCGCCGCTTCCGCGAGAAACGCGGTTGAATAGCCGTAAGAGGTTCCCAATTCCAGAATGCGCTTGGCGCCGCGCCCGACAATCAACGCGTGCAGCAGCCATCCCACCTCGGGTCCAACGGGCAGGAGAAACTCGTCGCGCCGACTGACGACGCCCGCCGGATCCTTCTTCATGATTGCGTCTTCGTCGGCCATGCGCAGGTGGTAGCGCGACAGCAGTGCGTGGAATTTGGCGTCCATCGAATATTCGCCGCTATTTTTTGCCGTCATTGACTTGAGTCCCCCAATTCGCGCACCCAAATATTGCGGAAGCTGATGGGCGCGGACGGATCGCCATGCGCTTGTAGCTTGATCGGCGCACGCTGATAGGGCCGGTACGAGGGCTCGCCGATGTAGCGGGTTTCACCGGTCAGGCGGAAGTGGTTCTGCACCAAAACGCCATTGTGAAACACAGTGACATAAGCCGGAGCCTTCACGGTTCCCTCAGGCGCGATGTCGGGCGCCGTCCAGACCACATCGTAGGTTTGCCACTCGCCCGGCGGGCGCATGGCATTGACCAGCGGCGGCGCCTGCTTGTAGATGCTCGCCGCCTGGCCATTGACGTAAGTTGAGTTCTTCCAGGAATCGAGGATCTGAAGTTCGTAGCCACCGTCCCCGCTACCCGTTGAGGCCAGAAAGACGCCGCTATTGCCGCGTAGCTGTCCCTCGCCCGTAATGTTTTTTGGAATGCGCCATTCGAGGTGCAGCTGATAATTTCTGAACTGTTGCTTGGTTTCGATATTGCCGGCTTTCTTGTCGACGGTCAGCACCCCATTGCCGACTTTCCAGCGGGCCGGCGAATGGTCTTCCGTGGCGACCCAGGCATCCAAGTTTCGGCCATCGAACAAAATAATCGCATCCGAGGGCGGTGCGCCAGGCGCGCCCGGCGATACCACCGGCGGGACCGGTTCCCAAATTTCCGTGGCTTTCGGGTCGCCCTGCGGAGTTTGGGCAGCGACGGCAGCGCAGACCAGGCTGCCGATGGCCAGTGTCAGACCGCGCATAGCTGGAACGCCTCGGTGAGGGATTCAAACGGATCGCTGCGAGTTGGAACAAACTCGTGTGCGACATAGCCTGGGAAGTTGAGGTCGGCGATGGCGGTGGCAATGGCGCGGTAATTGAGCTCCTGGCTGCCGTTGATTTCATGCCGGCCGGGAACGCCGCCGGTATGAAAATGTCCGATCCAGTTGATGTTGTCGCGAATGGTCCTGATCACGTCGCCCTCCATAATTTGCATATGATAGATGTCGTACAGCAGCTTGACGCGCGGCGAGTTGACGCCCTTCATGACGGCAACCCCGAAAGCGGTCCGGTCTCCCTGATAGCCCGCGTGATCCACCTTGCTGTTGAGCAGTTCCACACAAATTGTGACGCCGTGCTTTTCGGCGAGCGGTGCAATCTTGGAGAGGCCGGCGATGCAGTTGGCGATCGCAGCCGTATCATCGATGCCCGCGACGCGATTGCCGAACATGGCGATCACATTCGGCACGCGCGCATCGGCGGCAAGCGGAATTGCGGTCGTAAGTTCCCCCAGCAGCAGCGGATGATTTGCAGGATCGTTGAATCCGGTGGCGATGAACCTCTCGCGGCGGCTGGCATAGCCCATGGATGCGGTGAGGCCGGCATCGCGCGCAACCGGCCATTCTTCGGGGTACAACAAATCGATCGCCGCGAATCCAATCTGCTTTGCGCGGCGGCACAGATCCGGCACCGGTATGCGCGCATAAGGCCACCGGCAGAAAGATTGTTTCAGGCGCCCGCCGGCTAAACTGCCGGTGGGAGTTGGCGGCGCAGCCGCGCGCGCCCGGGCGGCGATTGCGCCGGCAGCGCTCGCGAGCGTCACGAGTACGGTGCGGCGGCTGATACGGCGAATTGGGCGGGGCATACGGCTCACCTGATTTGCGATAGTACATTGACCGAATCAAGATAGAATAGACCGAATTCCTCGTGCCTTAAGCCTAATGGGAAAAAAACGATGCAGTCAGTTCGCTATGACGCGATTGTAGTCGGCTCCGGCATCTCCGGCGGTTGGGCCGCAAAAGAGCTGACGGAGAAGGGACTTCGAGTCCTGCTTCTCGAGCGCGGCCGCAATGTCGAGCACATCAAGGACTACGTCAACGCCACGAAAGGGCCCTGGGAGTATTTACACCGAGGCGGCCACACTCATGCGATGGAAGCAGCCTACCCGGTGCTCACACGGGACTATGCGCTCAATGAGAAGAATCTGGCGTTCTGGGTGAACGAGAAGGAATCGCCCTACACGGAGGTGAAACGCTTCGACTGGTACCGAGGTTATCAGGTGGGCGGCCGTTCGCTGACCTGGGGACGACAAAGCTACCGCTGGAGCGATTTTGATTTCGAGGCCAACAGCAAAGAAGGAATCGCGGTGGATTGGCCGATCCGCTACAACGAGCTTGCACCCTGGTATGACCACGTGGAAAAGCACGCGGGAATATCCGGCTCGCATGAGGGATTGGCGCAGCTGCCCGACGGACAATTCCAGCCGGCGATGCCCCTCAACTGCGGCGAAGAAATGATCGCAGGCCGGCTGAAGAATGCCTTCGGCGGCAAGCGCCGCATGATCATCGGGCGCACCGCGAATGCAACGCAGGGTCTTCCCGGGCGTGCGCCGTGCCAATACCGCAATGCCTGCTGGCTCGGATGCCCGTATGGCGCGTACTTCAGCACGCAGTCCTCGACCTTGCCGGCCGCGGCAAAAACCGGAAAGCTCACGTTAAAACCCTGGTCCATCGTGACCGAGGTGCTGTACGACAAGGACCAAAAGCGCGCCAGCGGCGTACGCGTGCTGGATGCCGTCACCGAGCAGACCACCGAGTACTCGGCGAAGGTCATCTTCCTCTGCGCGTCCACGCTCAATTCGACCTGGCTGCTGATGCGCTCAGCGACCGACATTTGGCCGGGCGGCCTTGGCAGCGGCTCGGGCGAACTCGGTCACAATCTCATGGATCATCACTTTCGCTGTGGCGCGGATGGCGATTTGGAAGGCTTGAACGATAAGTACTATTACGGCCGCCGCCCCAACGGCATCTACATTCCGCGCTATCGCAACTTGTTCGGCGAGAAGCGCGAGTACCTACGCGGTTTCGGTTACCAGGGTTCCGCGAGCCGCGACGGGTGGACGCGGGCGGTCAAGGAGCTGGGTCTGGGCGCGGAATTCAAGGATGAGATGACGACGCCGGGACCATGGAAATTCGGCGCCACGGCCTTCGGGGAAATGCTGCCCAATCACGCCAATCTCATCGGGCTCGATGCCTCCAGGAAGGACAAGTGGGGGTTGTCGGTGCTGAAAATCGACTGCGCCACCGGCGAGAATGAGCGCTTGATGCGCAAGGACATGATGGCCGACATGGCCGAGATGCTGGAGCAGTCCGGCGCCAAAAGGGTGAAGACCTTCGACTACGGATCCTTTCCCGGAATGGGTATTCATGAGATGGGCACGGCGCGCATGGGGCGGGATCCAAAGACCTCGGTTCTGAATTCGCACAATCAGGTGTGGGATGCACCCAACGTCTTTGTCACAGACGGGTCGTGCATGACCTCGAGCGCCTGTCAAAACCCCTCGCTCACGTACATGGCGCTCACCGCTCGCGCAGCGGACTTTGCGGTGAATGAACTCAATCGGCGCAACCTGTGAGATCAGCATGAACGCGGAAACCAACCAGGATCAATTGATCAATCGCCGCGAGGCCATTCGCCGCGTCAGCGCCCTGCTGGGTGGGGTCGCATTCGTCGGCGGCAGCGGTTTACTGGCCGCAGCCGAGAAGGCGCGGCCTGCCGCGGCGAGCACCGGCGAGTTCACGGACCAGGACATTGCATTTCTCGATGAGATTGCCGAGACGATTCTTCCGGCCACGAAGACACCGGGAGCGAAGGCCGCCAAGACCGGCGCGTTCATGGCGCTCATGGTCACGGACTCCTATGGCCCAGGTGAGCAAAAGACTTTCCGCGACGGTATGCGCAATGTGGACGAGGCGATGCAGAAGGCGCATGGCGTGTCCTTCATGGCCGCGACGCCGGAGCAGCGGCTCGCCGTCCTTACTGTGCTCGACCATGAGCAAAAGCGCGTCATGGATGAGCGCGAAGCGGCGCGGCGGCAGGGCGGCGCCAAGCAGCCTGCCCATTATTTTCGCATGATGAAGGAGCTTGCGCTGTTGGGCTTCTTCACCTCCGAGATCGGCTGCACCAAAGTGCAGCGCTATGCGGAGGTGCCCGGCCGCTTCGATCCCTGCATTCCCTACACCCAGGGCGAACCTGCCTGGGCATCGCACGCGTGAGACGGTTTAGGCGGAGTACTGCGTTTGACCGCCCACCACCGTGCGTACGATCTTGATGTCCTTGATCTTGGCGGCATCCACGGTGTGCGGATCTTCCGCCAGCATCACAAAGTCGGCGAGCTTGCCGGCCGTAATTGATCCCTTGATCGACTCCTCGCGCGTCGCATAGGCCCCATTCAATGTATTGACGCGCAGCGCCTCATCCACCGTGATGCGCTGATTGGCGCCCCACACTTCGCCATTCCAGCCGGTGCGCGTCACCATGCCCTGGATTCCCATCAACGGAGAGAAGGGACCGGGATCGAAATCCGAACCGGCCGCGGCAGGAACGCCGGCATCGAGCAGGGTGCGAAATGCCATGCAGCGCTTCATCAGCTCCTCGCCATAGAAGTGAAACTTGTCCGGGTTGTAGTATGCGTACGACGTAAAGAGCGCCGGCACCGCGCCGATGGCCTTGATCCGGCGCACCAGATCATCCGTGATCAGCGTGCAATGGGTGATCTTGGGGCGCGCGTCGGCCGCGGGTTTGAGGCGCAAGGCGCGCTCATAGGCGGTGAGCACATGGTCGATCGCGACGTCGCCGTTGGCATGACAATTCATCTGAATGCCGGCGCGATGCACCCGCTCGCACCATGCATTCAGGACCTCCTGGGATTCGGTGACATTGCCCTTGTAGCCGTCGGTGCCGGCATACGGCACGCTGATCGCCATGGTGCGCTCGGAGAAGGATCCGTCCGCGCCGTGTTCGCAGGTGGCGCCCAGCCGAATCCACTCATCGCCCAGGCCGGTCGACATGCCGCCGCTCAACATGGCCTCGAGCTCGGGTCCCTCCGCCTCATAGCTCACCCGGTGCTTGAGATCACCGCGCGCGCGCACTTCCTGCAGTGCCCGCAAATTGCCGCTCTCATGGCAGACGCTGGTGAGCCCATAGCGTACGAATTGCTTGGAGATGAAGGCCAGTCCATCGCGATCGCGGCTCATGGCCTCCTCGCCCTGATACGTCTTGTGTTTGCCGACCTTCTCGAACACGTCGCGCGCGCGATCGGTGACGCGGCCGGTGAGTTCGCCGCCGGCGTCGCGATCGAAGGTGCCGCCGGCGGGATTCGGTGTGTCGCGCTTGATGCCGGCCATCTGCAGCGCCTTGGTATTATAGAAGCCTGTGTGTCCGCCGCGGTGCTGCACCATCACCGGCAGTTCTCTTGACACTTGATCCAGATCGGCCCGCGTCAGGGCGCGCTTGTCCTTGACCTTGGTGTCGTCGAAGAAATAGCCTTCGACCCAGGTGTCGCCCGGGGTCTTCAGGGCCTTGGCGCGCAGCTTGTCGATGATGCTGCCGATGGTGACGAATTCGACTTGATAGGGATTGCCGACCAGCACTTCGTACAATAATTCGTTGCCGGGTGCATGATTGTGGCTGTCGATGAAGCCGGGCACGATGGTCATCTGCTGCGCATCGATGATCTGCGTGGATTTCCCCGCCAGTGCCTTCAAGTTGCGGCTTGCGCCCAGCGCGACGAAGCGCCCGCCGCGCACCGCAAAGCCTTCTGCGTTGGGCAGCCGCGAATCCATGGTATAGATCTTGGCATTGACCACAATCAGGTCGGGTGCCGCCCAATCCGCCGATGCCGCCGCGGCGCCTGACCCGCGAGCCGCGAGCAATCCCAAACTTGCGCAGCCCAAGCCGATGACTTGCCGGCGGCTGAAGTTCCCCTGTGCCATGACGGTCTACCTTGTGCGTGTCGTTGACGCACATATTGCATTAGATTCGATTGACCGTCATTGTCCTGCCCATGCGACCCGAAGTTCGGCTCTTTTTGTTCCTGGCAGCGTGTTCGCCGGCATTGGTCCTCGCACAAACGTTGCCGCCCGCGTTCTCCGAGGCTGATCATCTGCGGGACAGCTACGGCCCGTATCGCGCCAATAACGA
Organism: Steroidobacteraceae bacterium; assembly: GCA_035488895.1. GTDB lineage: Bacteria > Pseudomonadota > Gammaproteobacteria > Steroidobacterales > Steroidobacteraceae > Bog-1198. The sequence goes on along the minus strand of DATHKV010000094.1, from coordinate 11,166 downwards.
TTTGCTGTACTACCACCTCGACGTGCGCGTCGATCCTGACAAGCAAACCTTGAGCGGCAAGAACTCGATTCGCTTCAGGATGCTCAAGAGCGGCTCGCGCATTCAACTCGGCCACCGATCTTTACTACATCAACGTTAGCAAGCAGTAGGCGAACCATGGGAATTTCAGACACTCGATCTGCCGTCGCCGCAATCGCCATGCTGCTCGCCGCGATACCAGGGGCCGGTGCCGAAACGAATCACGTCGCCGCGCCGCCGGGATACACGAGTCTGGTCAAGCTGTTCGAGCAATGGCGCGACTTTGAGCGGCCGACACTGCGCGACCATGTGCCCGACTATGGTGCGGCGGCCATGGCCGCCAAGGCGGCAGCATTGCCGCAATGGCGCCGGCAGCTCGAGGCGATCGACACGAAAGGGTGGCCGCACGAGCAGTTGAGCGACTACAAGCTGGTCAAGGCGGAAATGAACGGTCTCGATTTCAACTTGCGGGTTTTGAGGCCTTGGGCGCGCGACCCCGCCTTCTACGTGAGTGTTTGGGCCGCTCGCACCGACGTGCCGCTGCGAGAAGGGCCGATTGTCTATCCTGAGATCGAGCTCTACAGCTATCGATTCCCGTTGTCGACCGAGGCGCAGCACGAATTGACGCAGAGGATCGGGGCAATTCCCAGGCTGTTCGCTCAAGCCAGACAGAATCTCAAGGACAGCAACGCGCGGGACTTGTGGGTATTTGGCGTGCAGGAGCTGCGCAATCAATCGGCCACCCTGGGCGCGCTCGCCGCGGGTACGCTCACGGTGAGCACACTGGAGGGCAGCCAGCATGCCGACATCAGCGCGGCGGCGCCGGAGCTCAAGTCCGTGATCGCGCATGCAAGGGCCGCGACCGATGATTTCATCGCCTGGCTCGAGAAAGAAGCGCCCGGCAAGACGGGTCCATCAGGCATCGGCAAGGATAATTACACCTGGTATCAGCAGAACGTTCACTTCGTGCCGTTGACGTGGGATGAAGAAGTCGTGCTGCTGCACCGCGAGTTGGAGCGCGCGCAAGCCGCGCTCAAGCTCGAGGAGCACAACAACCGAAAATTGCCGCAGCTCGAGCCGGTCCGCGATGCCGCGGCTTTTGATCAGCTGAAGCTGGCGCGGCTCGACAAGTTTGTCGGTTTTCTGCTCAAGCAGGAGATCGTTGCTGACAAGCCCTACCTTAGGGCTGCGTTGATTCCGCAGCTAGGACACTTCGTTCCCGAGGAGCAGCGCGTGTTTTTCACGCGGGTGACCCACCGCGAGCCGATGTTGCTGTTGTCGCACGACTACCATTGGTTCGACCTGTCGCGCATGCGCGATGAGCCCCACGCAAGTCCGATTCGGCGCCGTCCATCGCTGTCGAATATCTGGGACAACCGCGCGGAAGGGTTCGCGACGGCTTTCGAGGAGATCCTGATGCACGCCGGACTGTATGACGACAATCCGCGCGCCAAGGAGTTGGTGTGGATCATGCTCGCCAATCGCGCGGCACGCGGCCTGGCATCCTTGTATGTGCAGGCCAATGAGTTCGACCTGCAAAAGGCGGGCAAATTTCACGCCGAGTGGACGCCGCGCGGCTGGGCCAATCCCAAGGACTCCCTCACCGGCTTCGAACAGCTGTTGTATCTGCGGCAACCGGGATACGGCACCAGCTACATCGTCGGCAAACTGATGGTGGACCGGTTGATGGCCGAATATGCCCATCAGCAGGAAGCGGCCGGCAAGGCCTTTGTGCTGCGGGAATTTCTGGACCGGTTCAACGCCGCGGGAATGATTCCCCTGCTGCTGATCGAGGACGAGATGGTTTCAAGCAGCGCGCGTCTGCCGTGACAAACTTCGAGCTTGCCGTCGTCCTGCCGCTCGGCGTGGCGGCGAGTCAATTGATGAAGCTGGAATCCGAACTGCGGTTCTTGAATGCGAAGCTATCCAGATACAACGAGGAAGGCAGCAGTGTCCGCGGAGACGCCGCGGCCCGACTGGAAAAGATGAGCGAGGCGGTCGACGCCATTCGTCAGCTCATTGCGGAGATTCAGGCCGGCCTCCAGCCGCAAGCAACGGGAGCAACTTCGCGCACACGCACCGACCGCGACGATTAGATCCAAATCTACCAGAGCGCGGTGTCTCTTTTGCGCACCGCGGCCGCCAGGTCGAATTTGGCCTGCAATAGCATCCACAACTTCGGCGATGTTCCCAGGGCGTTGGCCAGATCAAGCGCCGCTTCCGCCGTCACCCCGCACCGCGCCTTGATCAATTTATTCAGGCGCTCCTTTCTCCAGCCCATTTTTCGCGCGAGTTCCGCCTGGGAAATGTTGCCCGGCGCCAAAAACCGATCGAGCAGAAACTCGCCGGGATGGAAGGGATTGGGGAGCCGCCTTATCTTCTTGCTCATTTCAATGCCTCGATTTACCAGATCACGCAGCGCTTCTCCGCCGGCCGCACCATGGCGGCACCCGTCGGACAGGAAAACGCCTTTTGAAATTCCGGGGTATCGGAGAGGGGACCGATCACCCGAAATTTCGGCACCGGGTGCGGGTCACCTTTGATCAGCTGCCGTTGCGCCTCCAAACGCATGGCGTGACCGCTGGTTTGACCCCAGGAGATGAAAAATTGCTGCTCGGGCGTGAAGCCGTCCAGCGTCGGAACCGGGTGGGTCTGCATCGACTTTTCGAGTGCCAGGTAGGCGATGCGCACCCCGCGGAGATCGGCAACGGTCTCGTCCCTGGTTCGCCTGCCGTCGTGGTGCACACCGGGCTCGATGAAATAGCCGTCGAATTGATCGACCACACACTGGCTGCGGTTCTCGAATTCCTTGCGGTCTTTCTCCGTCCACCAATTCCTGGGCCGTCCTGAAATATCGACGGCGGCCCCGGTGGCATCGATGGCGTGTGTCAGGTCATGCGCGATCGCGATGCCCATGGCGCCGTAGTTCACCGCATCCGTGGCATCCGGATTGAAGAAGGGTGGCTGCAATGTTCCCGCCGTCAGGACCATGCCATTGATCTCGAGAATGATGTAGCTGTCCGGCGATGCCGGCGACAGGCGCCAGAAGCTGCGATCCGTGGGCTTGCCGATCTGCCGACGATTTTCCTCGACGTTGAATTTGCGGGCGGCGGCCACATTGGCCCAGAACGTATCCCGGTGAATCGCGACCGCTGAATAGTCCTTCCAGTGCTCCGGATACCCAATCTGTATGTCGGTTGCGCTAAGCTTCTCGAGTGCCTTCTGCTTGGTCGCCGGCTCCATCCAAGTGACCGCGGCAATTTCATCCTTGAGAGCGGCCTGCAGGTTGCGCACGATCTGCGTGGCTTTGACCTTGGAAGCCGGCGGGAAGTAGGCCTGGACGTATTTTTGTCCCAAGGCATCGCCGAACAGCGTGTCGGTCGACTCGACGCAGCGCTGTGCGCGCGATTTCATGTCGGCGGCGTTGCCCAGGTACCTATCGCGAAAGCTGAAGGATTCTTCGGCAAAAGCGCGTGACAGCCAGGGTGAAGCTGAGTCGAGCAGCCGCCACCTAAGGTAAGCCTTCCAGGTTTCCACCGGCGTCTTCGCCAGCTCCTGGTCCAATTGCAGCATGAATTTGGGCTCGGCGACGCTGAGATCTACGCGCGGCAGCTTGGCCTCCTCGAAATACCGCTCCCAATCCAGGTGCGGCGTCAATTGCTGTAATTGCGCGAAGCTCATGGCGTAATCGGTCGCCGCGGCGTCGGCGGCTGTCGCGCCATCCAAGGATGCTTCGGCCAGGCGTTTCTCGAGCGCGACGATATCGCCGGCGGCTTTCTCCGCCTGCGCGCTGCCCACGCCCGACAAGGTGAGAATCTTTGCCACGTGCGTTCGGTAGCGCGTGCGCGCGTCCACGAACCGTGATTCGTCCTTCAAATAGTAGTCGCGATCCGGCAAGCCCAAACCGCCGGCGACGATGTGCGCGACAAACTTGCGCGAGTCTTGGTAGTCGATGTCGCCCGTCAACCCAAAGGGTACGGGCACGGCCAGTTCATGCAGGCGCCGGATGATGCGCTGCACGCCGGCCGGATTGCGGACCGCGTCTATCTCGAACAGCACCGCGGCGAGCGGCGTGACGCCGGCGGCATCGACCACCGCCTCGTTCATGCACGATCCGTAGTGATCGCCCAGGACCTGTTCGACGCTGCCCGTGGGCCAATCGTGCTTGCGCGATACCTCATCGAGCACGCTCTCTTGCCGATGCCAGTTCGCCTCATGCGCGGCCACGCGGCGACTCCACCGCGGCAGTGAGGCCGGGATGGGGTTCGCGGCGCGCCAAGTGCCGTTCGCGTATTCATGGAAGTCAGCACAGGCCTGCACCTGCCTGTTCAGGTCCTCGGTGCGCACCCCTTGGAGTGAGGCCGGCGCTGCGGCGCGTGAAAACCCGTCCGTGGCGAAAGCAGCAGCGCCAATCAGCAGGATGCTCATCATGGAATTCGCGGTGGGCATATCGGGTCTGCAGGCTCGAAGTGACGAAGGCCGCACTCTGCGTCGGCGATCGCCGATTCGAAATACTGCCGCGGGACAACCCTCGGACAAAATATGCCACAGTCGACCCGTGGCAGTACTCTGGTCTATGACGATGGCGTTTTCTGTCCGTCATTTGTCCGCTTGCCGAATACCATCGCATGTCGATCAGGTGCAGAATGTCAGGGGTCATTAACCTCCGCGAGGCTGTTTATGTCCCCTTCCCGCACGGCGTTACTGGTCATCGATGCGCAGCAGTCATTTGAGCACCGCCCCTATTGGAATGAAGCCGACGCGCCGGCCTTTTTAGAGCGCCTACAGGCGCTGGTCGATGGCGCCAAAGCCCGGCAGATCCCATTGGCCCAGATTTTTCACATCGAGGAGTCCGGCGCCTTTTCGCTGGCGTCCGGATACATCAAAACCCTCGCCGCACTGTCCCTGACACCCGATGTCGTTTTTCATAAACATCGCCACAGCGCGCTGGTCGGCAGCGGTTTGCCGATCTGGCTGGCGGAGCAGGGGATTCAGCGCTTGATCGTGTCGGGAATTCGCACAGAGCAATGCTGCGAGACCACGACCCGGCACGCATCGGATTGCGGATACAGCGTCGATTTCGTGAGCGAAGCCACGCTGACATTTGCCATGACCGACCGCACCGGGCGTCAGTGGAGCGCGAGCGAAATCAAGGCACGGACGGAGTTGGTTCTCGAAGGGCGATTCGCCCGCGTGCTGACGGTGAGCCAGGTGCTCGCCGCCTTCGACATCGCGGTGCAAGGGGCGGGGCGGCAAGCGGCATGACGACCGAACCGCGCAACATCGACGTCTGGGTTGTCCTGCCGGCGCGGGTGCTGCTGCTGGACATTGCCGGCCCGATGGAGGTCCTGCGCCGCGCGAATGTGGAGCAGAACGCGATCAAGTTCCATGTTCATTATGTGGGCGCCAGTTCGCGCGCGATGTCATCGGTGGGAATTCCGCTCGCCGATATCGAGGCGCTGCCGGCTTCCTTGCCGGAAGGAGCGCTGATCATCATCCCCGGGGCTGCCGACAAAATCGCGTTTGCGGAGGATGTGGGTGAGGCCGCCGTGCGCCAGGAAGAACGAGTCGTCGTCGAGTGGCTCCGAAACTGTGTTCGGCCGGGCCATACGCTCATGACGATTTGTTCGGGCGCCTTGTTGGCCGCGCGGGCGGGTTTGCTCGACGGATATTCCTGCACGACGCACCACGCGGAATGCGGCGAGCTCGCGGCCTTGGCGCCGCGGGCCAAGGTGTTGGAGAATCGCCTGTTCGTCATCGACGGTGAGCGATACACCAGCGCCGGTGTCACGGCGGGACTGGATCTCATGCTCAACGTGGTGAGTTCGCTCACCGGACACGCCTGCGCGCTCGCCATCGCTCGGCACCTGGTGCTGTACCTGCGCCGCGAGGGAGCGGATCCGCAAATCTCGCCGTGGTTGGCCGGGCGCAATCACCTGCATCCGGCGGTGCATCGCGTGCAAGACGCCATCATTGCGAATCCCGCTGAAGAGTGGACGCTCACGCGTCTCGCTAAAATCGCGAACACCAGCTCGCGCCACCTGTCGCGTCTGTTCAACGAACACGCCGGCATGAACATCACTGCCTACATCAATAGCTTGCGGGTGGCGCTCGCCCACCGGCTGCTCACCACCAGCCGCTTGGACATGGAACGAGTCGCGGAGCGCACCGGATTTGCCTCTTCGCGGCAGCTGCGCCGTGCCTGGCGGCGATCCTATGACACACCGCCGGCTGCGCTGCGAAGTTCTTGATTGCTCTAGTGTGCTGCGGCCCGCAGTGCCGCCACGTATTGCATTCTCACCGCATCGATTTCCTGCGACCACGCGGCCGGCCAGGCGGAATTGATCACGACGACCAAATGGTCCTCGGGAAATACCGACAGGGTTTGCCCAAAAATCCCTTCGGCCTCGTAGCCTCCCTGAACGATCCACCAAAAATAGCCGTACGGCGGATCGGCGACATGCCGCGCGGTGGCGTCTTCCGTCCAGCCGGCCGGCACCACCTCGCGACCATCGGCGATGCCGTGGTCCAACATGAATTCGCCCATGCGCCCGTAGTCACGCAACGTCATGCTGATGCAGCATCCGCCGCGCTCGTGGCCGGCGACATCTTCAACCCAGATGCCGTCCTGTTCCATGCCGTATGGCCGCCAGACTTTATCGGACAGATACTGGGCCAGCGGCTCGCCGACGGCATTGGAGAGCAAAATACCAGCCAGATCCGTCTCGCCCGTCTTGTAGACGAACTTAGAGCCCGGCGCGGCCTCACGCGGCAGGCGGCGCATATAGCTGACCACCGGATTCACGCCCGGTTCAAGAATGCTCAAGCCCACCTTGGCAACATCTGAATTGGGATCGGTATAGCTCTCGTTCCATTTCACGCCCGAAGTCATGGTGATCAGCTGCCGCACGGTCACGTCATCGTAGGCGCTGCCTTTGAGCTCCGGGATGTAAAGGGTGACCCGATCATCGAGACTTTTGATCTTGCCGTCCTTGACGGCGGCACCGATGAGCGTCGAGGTGACGGATTTCGCGACGGAGAATGACGTCCACCGCTCTTTCGGGCCGCGTCCCAGTCCATAACGCTCGAGCATGATCTTGCCGTTCTTGATCACCAACACGCCGGACGCACGAAATTCGCGCATGTAGCTTTCTGTGTTGTACGACTTGTCGCCCGCGGTGAATGTGGGATCGATCTGCGCGCTCGCCCGCGGTAAAGGATGCACGGTCTTGCCGCGCTTGATCACCCGCACCGGCGCGATCTTCTCCATGTTCTTGTAACCGAACGCCTGTTGCTCGGGCGTCCAGGACAGAATGGCCGCGCCGCCGGGCGGCAGGGGTGGATTTGCCGGGGTCGCACCCACCTGGCCGGCGCCGAGTAAGCCGGCAAGAGCAACGGCTGCCGCTGATTTCTTTATCATTATTTTGGTCCCGCTTGAGTTGACGATGGCGCGCAACCATAGCGCAAAAAGGCGGCGCAGCGTTCAACGGCGGCCGCGATGAGCGCCGTCCTCCGTTCGGGCTCTATAGGCTCCGCTCGCACCAACATGGGCACCCTCGAGTCGTTGTTTTTACGCACGCCTGCATTTTTGACTCCCACGGGAGCTGAACGAGTGTTAAGCGCGTGTGACGTGAGAACATCGTTGCGCGAGTCAGCGCACTGATATACCAGCGACGCGCCATTCGCGGCACGCTGTGACCTTGCCCAAAATGCGCAGCGCCCCTGCGCAGATCAACGCGTTGGCCGGCTTTTGTTGCGCGGAGCTATTCGCCTTAAAGAACAGATGGTTGCGTACATTTCCGGCGTTTGCAATCGCTATGCACCGCCCTGGCGCAGCGGCGGTACCGCCATGCCCCAATTTGGTGGGTGCTGATCGCCTGCATCGTCCGCCGCTCGACGTGAACGACAGCGTCAAGACGCGGTGAAGAAATTAACTCTTCTTGGCTCCACCAGATGGCTTCCCATCCATCTGGTGGCATGTTGTAATCCTCGTACAAATGCAACGGCTGCGGGATGAACGCAGCACGTTGCTTGCAAAGCTTGGGATCGTTTTCAAAACCAGGGAGAACACGATGGGGAATACTAAACTGCAGTACGCGGTGCGTGCTGTGCTGGCGGCCGCCGCCGCGTCGGCCGTCGCGCCGGCGTATGCGCAAACAGCTCCAGCGGTAGCGAACGACACCGCATTACAAGAAGTCGTCGTAACGGGATCGCGCCTCGCGATATCGCCGAACGATGTTTCGATCAGCCCGATCACCAGCCTTGGCGCGCTCGATATTCAGAAATCGGGCCTGGTGCGCACCGAAGATTTGTTGAACAACTTGCCGCAGGTCGTCGCTGAACAAAGCGGCGGAACCTCCATCAGTGCCAACGGTACCGCCACCGTCAGTTTGCGCGGCTTGGGCTCGCAGCGAACCTTGGTGCTGGTGAATGGCACCCGTATGGCGCCCGGCGCAGGCTTGGGGGTTACCACCACCAGCAGCGCGGATCTCAACCAGATCCCTTCCGATTTGATCGAGCGAGTCGATGTGCTGACGGGCGGCGCGTCTGCCGTCTATGGTGCCGATGCCGTCGCGGGCGTCGTCAACTTCATATTGAACACTCACTTCGAAGGCGTCAGGGTCGAAGGGTATTACGGCTTTGGCCGCTATAACAACAATCATGCGGATTTGCTTGACAACCTTTCCGCCGCGGGAAATCCGCTTCCCGACAGCGTAGTGGATGCCGGCTTTAACAAGAACCTTTCCATCCTGGCGGGATCGAATTTCGCCGACGGCAAGGGCAATGCGACGGTCTATGCGACGTACCAGAGAACCTCACCGGCGGTGGGCTATCAGTACGACTACGCCGGTTGCAGCTTGAATACACCGAGCGTACTTCCCGGACCGGGCGGCCTGAGCTGCGGCGGCTCGGGAACGCCGGCCACGGGACGCTTCGCGGTCTTCGGGAAAACCACTCCCACGAGCCCGCTCATACCTCAGACACCCGCGGCCGCCTACGCCGTCGATCCAGCGACCGGCGCTTTCAGGCCCTACGTCAGCGCAACCGATAGCTACAACTATGGCGCCTTGAGCTTCCTGCAGCGCGCGGCGGAACGCTACACGGCCGGTTCATTCTTGAACTACGACATCAACGACAATACCAACGTGTATTCGAATTTCATGTATGCGCGCAACAGCTCTGAGGCCAACTACGGTCCCAGCGGACTGTTCACGTACACGGCCGCGACGATCAGCTGCGCCAACCCCTTGTTGACCCCGGCGGAGGTTGGAATCCTGTGCGCACCGGCGACCGTTGCCGCGAACCAACTTGCCTTTCCGCAAAACGCCGGCACCAACAACATCAACTTGTATGTGGGCCGACGCGCTGTGGAAAACGGTCCGCGCGAAGACAACTATTTGTCTAATTCCTTCCGCGAGACCCTGGGCGTCAAGGGAAAGTGGATCGAAGGCCTGAGTTACGACCTGTACGGCCAGGTCGGCATCAATACGATGCATGATTCTCAAGGTAATTATATCAACGCCACCAGCGGGACCAACGCACTGAACGTGGTCACGGATCCCGCCACAGGACAACCGGCCTGCGCGGCGGCCCTTAACGGCGGCCCCGCTCCGACTTGCGTGCCGTGGAACATCTTCCAAAAGGGCGGCGTGACGCCGGAGGCGATTGCTTACATCAACGTTCCGGCGACTTACTCGATTACCACCAAGGAATTCATCGTCGATGGTTCGGTCACGGCGGATCTGGAAAAGATGGGCATGAAGCTGCCCACCGCAGCGACGGGCCCGAGCGTCAACCTGGGTGCCGAGTATCGTTCGGAAAGCTACGTCTTGGATCCGGACTATATTTTCGCGAATGGCTTGAACTCCGGCGGCAATGGCGCGCAGTCGGCCATTGACGGCGGATTCCACGTCTCGGAAATCTTCACCGAGGCGCGCCTGCCGGTCTTGAATGATCTTCCGGGCGCGTACGACCTGTCGTTCGATGCCGGATACCGCTATTCCAAGTACACCTCGGGCTTCAATACCAACACGTATAAATTCGGCGTCGAATACGCACCGATTCGAGATGTGAAGCTTCGCGCCGGCTACAACCGCGCAGTCCGCGCGCCGGGCGTGGGTGATTTGTTTGCTCCCGCGGTCATAGGTGCAGGCGGTACGGCAGATCCGTGTTGGGGACCGGTGGTGGGTGGCGGGGGGCCTGGCACCACTACGGGTACGATTCAAGGGCATGACTTTGCGTACTGCGCCCGGACCGGCGTCACCGCCGCGGAGTGGGGCAATATCACCACCAACCCTGCCGCGCAAATCAACACCTCGGTGGGCGGCAACCTTGCTTTGAAGCCGGAAATTGCCGACACCTTCACGTACGGTTTCGTGTTCCAACCTACCTTCGTGCCTAACCTGGGCGTGTCCGCGGATTTCTACTACATCCGCATCCGGAACACGATTGTCTCGCTGACGTCGAACACCATTGTGAATAATTGCGGACAGAACAACAGTGGTTGCGACTTGATCCATCGCGGCGCCGGCACCGGTTCGCTGTGGTTCAACAACACCAACTACGTGACGGCGACCGAGCAGAACATCGGAACCATCAGCACCAAGGGCATCGACCTGGCGTCGCACTATTCGTTCGACACTGGGTACGGCAAAGTGGGCATCCAGTTCTTGGGCACTCGAGTGCTGAATTTCTTTACGGCGCCAATCGCCGGCGGCGCGGCCTATGACTGCGCCGGCTACTGGGGCACCACTTGCAACGCTCCGACTCCTCACTGGAGACATACGCTGAATACCGATTGGCAGGCGCCCTGGTTGGGTCTCGACCTGTCGGTGCGCTGGCGCTACATCGGCCCGACTCAGAGCGACCATGTGAGCCAGGACCCGCAGCTGGCCTCGACTTACTTCCAGCCGACCTCGCACATCGGTGGATACTCGTATATCGATCTGTCTCTGTCGGCGCCGATCGCTTCCACGGGAATTGACATTCGAGTGGGTGTGAACAACTTGACCGGCAAGGCGCCGCCCATCATCCCCAGCGGCAGCTACTCGGAATGCCCCAATACCTCATGCAATGACAACACCTGGGTTGGCACGTATGACACGTTGGGCCGTTTCCTGTATGCGCATGTCAGCATGAAGTTCTAAT
>DATHKV010000093.1:0-9036 GCA_035488895.1 Steroidobacteraceae bacterium | reverse complement strand
CGTACAAATAGAAGTCGTACCACTCGAAGACGGTGCCTAACGATGAGGCTCCTATCACGAGCCATTTGCTTTGCGCTGCTGCCGTGCTCGGTAATCCTGCATCTGCGGACGTGGTAGCCATTCTATTCCCCTGCTTTTTTTATGAGATCCGACCGCCGTAAACGTAGCCTATCGCGAATCGACCCGCTAGTGCTTGAGCGCACCCGTTGCGATCACCGAGCGAAGTTCAGTGAGCTTCGCCTTGACGGCCTTGGCATTCTCAGGCCCCATTCGAATCAACAGCTTTTGGCCGGCGGGCCGTGCCTCCAGCGTCGCATCGGCGTAGGTGTACATGACATTGGGACGCACCAGTTCGATCGGCGCCTTCGGCTCCGGTGCCGCCAGCAGGCTGTCGATGACTTCCACGAGGCGATCGTTGAAATAGCCGTTCGGGTATCCCAGATTCTGATACGACTCCTGGAACAGCGGGTAGTAGTGAATGTAAACCGCGCCCAACTGTTTCATGTCCATATGACTGATCACCGCCACCATCGGCTTGTAGCGCTCGAAATTGCGCTGATCCAGCGTACCGTGGATTTCGTCGCCGGTGGCGATGAACGAGCCCGCAATCGGATTGGTGGGGCGTTTCTCGACGGCAACTTTTTGACGCGGCAGATTGTCGATGGTCACCACCATCTTACGGATGACATCCTGCGGCGCCAAAAACTGCTTCACCGCGTCCGTACTGCTCACCTGCGCAAGCGCATCGAGCAACGGTGAATCGCTCTCGGCGAGAGCCGGCACGGGCCCCGAAGCGGCCGCATTGTCGCCGGCCTTGGGCAGTGGATGCGAGACCCCGGGATCGGCGGCCGGTGCCGGCTCAGGCGTTACGGCCGCGACCGGCGCGGGTGGCAGGGGCGCGTTGCGACTTCGCAAGTAATACACGCCGCCGGCGGCGAGCACGAAGATCAGCGCCGAGACACCAACAATGGGTTTATTGATCACCATGCGTGCCTCGGCCTCTAACTCGCATTCAACATTCGCAACTGCAGCTCATGCCGTCGATAGTCGATAATCAGCGTATCCAGCAGCCCCAGCGTGTCCATGCCGATCAGAATCGCCGGCTCGCTGGTCAATCGCCACTGTTTGAAAATATACAGGTCGCCAAACGTCACGCCCGGATCATGAATGGTGATGGCGCCGAGACCGATCGCGGGTGTGTCCATCAATTCGCCCTTTTGAATATCCTTGGTGGCGCCGATGATGGTATCAATTCTGGATCTCGACGACCCGCCGATGCGCGACAGCGCTTCCTTCAGCGCAAGATTCGCGATCGTGACCTGGCCGCCGGTATCGATAATGGCCTTGCAGCGCACCTGGCCCACGAATGCATCCACTACCACCAACGTGCCGCGCAGCGAATGGAACGGCACGTTGATAAATCCCGGGGCCGCTCGCTCATTCTTCGAATAGGCAATGTTGATCTTGTCATGCCGAAAATCGATGAAGATTCTCTTGCCCACCAACCCTTCAGAACCCAAGACCCCTTCGGCACCACCCAGCGCGTCCGGCACAATCGGCAAGATTGCCTGATCAACCGCCACGTCGCCGACACTCAGGGTATCGACGCGAATGGTCGGGACGGTGGCGAATCCCGTCACGCCGCGCAAAATGACCGGCGGTGAACGATCCGTTGGAATACCCAGCGCCAAGGCAACCAAGGCGGTGATGGCACTATGGCTTGCACCGGTATCGAGCACGAGCCGAAACGGCCCATGTCCATTGATCATGACCGGCGCCCAAATGCGCCCGATTTGATCCCGACGCGTTGGCGACACGTAGCGCGGCTCGCGCGCCTCAACCATGATTTCCGTCAGTTCATCGATGGGGTCGGCAATGGGTGTGGTGGGGGGTGCCACTTCCGGAGCGGTTGCACCGGTCCAGACGGGCCATCCGGCCAAGGCACCCAGCAAAACCGAAGCCCCGAGCCACCGGATTCGATGATTCAGCGGCGAAAACAAGCTGCGAATTCTCTGTTTCAAGTGCCCGCCTCAACGCTGCAACGTCGTTATGTCGTCGTCGAGATTCTGGAGACTGCAGCATAGCACTGCGCTTCGCGCGCACCAAAATTCTTGGCCGCATAGGTCAAATCGGCCGCGCGACCTCCGGGACGAGCCAATTCAACCCGATTGGTGCAAGCGCTAGCCGGCCGAGGGAGCCACTTCAGCGCTGTGGTTGGGTACCGGCAATTGGCCGAATTTTCCCAACCGAAAGTCCTGCATTGCGGTTTCGATTTCCTGCCGCGTATTCATCACAAAGGGCCCGTAACCCACGATGGGCTGAAGAATGGGAGTGCCGCTCAAAATCAGCAGCGTGCTGTCGGCCTCTGCGGCAATGGTGATCTCATCGCCGCTGCTCTCGAAGAGCACGAGTTCGGCGTCCTTCGCAATGCGAGCGCCGTTGGCACTCACGGCGCCACGCAGCACCGCAATGGCCGCAGTGTGGTTCGCCGGAAAGTGCAGACTGATTTGGCGCCCGGCACCCAAGCGGACGTCCCAGACATTGAGCTCGGTAAACGTGGCGGCCGGTCCCTTCTCCCCGGCGTACTCGCCGGCGATGACGCGCACGCTGCCGGCACCCGCGGGCGGCGCAACTTGCGGTATTTGCGCGTTGAGAATGCTTTGATAGCGGGGCTTCGACATTTTGTGCTCAGCAGGCAGATTCACCCAGAGCTGCACCATTTCCAAAGCGCCGCCGCGCTGCGTAAATTCCGGCGAGTGGAATTCATCATGCAATACGCCGGACGCCGCGGTCATCCACTGCACATCGCCGGGACGGATGACGCCGCTATTACCGGCGGAATCGCGATGCGCAACTTCGCCTTGATAGACGATGGTCACCGTCTCGAAGCCCCGGTGCGGATGCTCGCCGACGCCGCGCGGCTGCGCCGCCGGCGCAAATTGCATCGGACCCGCATAATCGAGCAGCAAAAACGGACTGGTATGCCTGCCCAGCTGGTCATAGCTGAACAGGCTCCTCACGGGGAACCCATCACCCACCCAATGCCCCTTGGGACTCGGGTAAACGCCCAGTACCGCTTTATTCACAAAATGTCCTTTAATATGAGCTTTGAGCCTAGATAAGGCCGAAAAAATGTTTTTCCAGAGGCACGCCGGCGAGGGTGTGCGATCATGAATTGAACGAGGTGCCGCCGTGAAAACCTATCAAACTGTCGCCGAGCTCAAATCGCTCGTCGGTTCGCAAATTGGCACCAGTGATTGGATCGCCATCGATCAGACGCGTATCGACCAGTTTGCCGCCGTGACCGGCGATGATCAGTGGATTCACGTCGATCCGGTGCGCGCCGCCGCGGGCATGTTCGGCACCACCGTGGCCCACGGATTTTTAACGTTGAGCTTGCTGCCCCTGTTCATTCGCAGCTCGCACAAGGTCAACGGCGCACGCATGTCGGTGAACTACGGCCTGAATCGCGTGCGCTTTCCCTCGCCGGTTCCGGTCAATAGCCGCCTGCGGGCGCACTTCAAGCTGATGTCTTTCGAACCCATCGAGGGCGGCGTGCAGCTGATTACCGAGGTGACCGTCGAGCGAGAGGGTCAGGCGAAGCCGGTGTGCGTGGCCGAAAGCGTCGGCAGACTCTACGGCTGATTTCTTTAGCCTTCGGACAATGCCTTGATGTGCGCCACCGCGCTTCGCCCCAGCGCGGATAGGTTGTAGCCGCCCTCCAGCATGGACACGATGCGCCCTTCCGCGTGCCGCGCCGCCACCTGCTTCAATTCACGGGTCATCCAAGCGTAGTCGGCTTCGACCAGCGCCATGCCGCCCAGCAGATCTTCCTTGTGTGCGTCGAATCCGGCCGAAATGAAAATCATCTGCGGCTTGAAGTTCTCCAGGGCCGGCAGCCAATGTGCTTCCACGGCCTTCTTCGCCGCCGCCCCGCCGCTGCCCGCGGCCAGCGGAATATTGATCATGTTCGGTGCGGGATTGGAGGTGCCGCTGTAGGGATAGAACGGGTGCTGGAAGAAACTCGCCATCAGCACGCGCTTGTGCCAGTGCGTCGGACTGAACATATCCTCGGTGCCGTTGCCATGATGGACATCGAAGTCGATGACCGCGACGCGCTCGAGACCTTTCTTTTCCAATGCATACGCAGCGGCAACGCCGATGTTGTTGAAGATGCAAAAACCCATGGAGCGAACCTGGGTCGCGTGATGGCCGCAGGGGCGAACCGCGCAAAATGCGTTGGCGGAGCGGGCCGCCATGACCTCATCCACGGCCAACACGCCGGCGCCGGCAGCGCGTTGCGCTGCGGTGAGGCTGTAGGGATTCATGGCCGTGTCCGGATCCAGCTGCACATAGCCTTCCGTGGGCGCATTTTCAAAGATGGCATCCACATAAGCGGCGCGGTGGACCCGCTTCAGGTCCTCGGGACGGGCGAGCGGCGCCTCCAGGCAGCGCAACTCCTCCATCAGCCCTGACGAGCGCACTTCGGCATTCACCGCGCTCAAGCGATCGGGAGATTCAGGATGACCCGCGCCCATCTCGTGGCGCAGGCAGTCGGCGTGCGTGATGTAGGCCGTGTTCATTGCGCGATACTACCTGATAGGCCTTGCGTGGTGAGTTCCGTATAGAGCCCGGCGGCACGGGCTCGCTCCTTGATCAGTGCCAGTACCGCATCGATCACCGGAGTACCGATCTGCACGAGCCGGCCCAGTTCCTGAACGGCGCCGACCAATGCATCAATCTCCAGGCTGCGTCCGCGTTCAAGGTCTTGCAGCATTGACATCTTGTGATCGCCCGCCGCTGCTGCGCCGGCAAGCCGTCGATCCATCATGTCGGTGGGGATATGCACGTCGAGCGCTTCATTGATGGCTTGAGTCTCTTGCATCATGGCCTTGCACAGGGCGCGCAAGTCCGTGTCGCCGATCATGCGGCCCAAGGTGGCACCGGTGAGCGCGCTGATGGGATTGAAGCAAACATTGCCCCAGAGCTTCAACCAAATATTCCAGCGGATATTGTCGCGCACCGGTGCGTCAAATCCGGCCTTCGTCAGCGCCGCACTCAAATCCAGCACGCGGGTCGATCGGCTGGCGTCGGGCTCGCCGAGAATGAACCGGTTGAACTGATGATGGGCAATGACGCCCGGCGCAATGACCTCGCACGCGGGTTCCACCACACAACCGATGGCGCGCTGCGGTCCGATCAGGCTCCATTGCCTGCCCCCGGGATCGACACTTTGAAGATAACGGCCGTCGAAGCGGCCGCCGGTCTTGTAAAAGTACCACCAGGGAATGCCGTTCATGGCGGTCACGACGCAGGTGCGGGGTCCGAGCAGCGGCGTAAAATCCGCCGCGCTTTCGAAAGCCTGATGCGCCTTGAGCGCGCAGATCACCACGTCTTGGGGGCCAAAGACGCGCGGATCCGAGTCCGCGGCCAGTCGGGCGGTCTTTTCTCGTCCTTGGATCCGAAGCGTCAATCCGCGCGTTCGAATGGCCTCAAGATGCGCGCCCCGCGCGATCACGCACACCTCTTGACCCGAGAGCGCGAGTTCCACGGCGAGATAGCCGCCGATCGCGCCGGCGCCGTAAATGCAGAACTTCATCCCGCAAAGCTTAAGGGCCGGCTCCTCACAACGCCAATCTGGTGTCAGCGCCGGCGGGTCGCACCGCCTGGTGAATGGCCGCGGCTATTTCGAGCTGCGTGCAAGGTTTCGCCAGCCGCGCAATCCCCAGTGTCGCCGGATCGACCGGCAATTCGGCATAGCCGGTCGCCAGGATGATGGGCAGACCGGGAAACTTTCTGTGGATGGATTCGGCGAGCTGCAGCCCCGTCATCGACGGCATGGCATGATCGGTCAACACCACATCGACCTTGAGGCCCGAGATCAGAAGCTCCAGCGCCTCGGCTCCCGAGTGAGCTTCGACCGGCGTATGACCCAGGTCCAAAATCATCGCCGCGGTACCCGTCATGACCAGCGAGTCGTCATCCACGATCAACACCGTGCACGGCACGGTCGCCGGCCGTAAGTGAGCTGCCGTCTCGGGTGCGCGCGCCACGGCGGCCGCTGCGGTCGTCGCCTGGGGCAGCCAGAGTTCCACAATGGTGCCGGCGTTCGGTTCGCTGTGAATACGCAATAAGCCGCCTGATTGCGCCGCCAGTCCATGCACCATGGACAGGCCCAGCCCGGTGCCTTTGCCGGGCCCTTTGGTGGTAAAAAACGGCTCGGTCGCTTTTGCAAGCGTTACCTGGTCCATGCCAACGCCCGTGTCGACTATGATGATGCGCACGTAGGCGCCGGGCGGCAGCGACACGTTCTGAGCATTATTCGACGTCTTGGCGAAACCATTGCCGACCGGATGGATCGGAGCCGATCCGCCCGGCATGATGGTGTCGGCCAGAGCGGTAATTCGCACGCTGCCGCCATCCGACATCGCGTCGCGCGCGTTCAGCGCCACATTGAGCAGCGCCAGTTCGAGCTGGTTGGCATCCACCAGTGCGGGCGGCAGATCCGGCGGAAATTCACAACTGAACGCAATGCCGTGCCCAACCGCGCGCTTGAGCAGCTCCTGCATGCCATACACCAGTTGCGCAAAGTCGACCGCCTGCGGTTTCAGCTCCTGGCGGCGGGAAAACGCCAACAGACGCTGGGTCAAGGATTTGCCGCGATCCGCGCCTTGGATGGCGTTCTGCAGCAGCCTTCGGATCTGCGGATCATCAGGCAGTTTCTTTTCCAGCAGCGAAAGGCTGCCCAGCACGGCCATCAGCAAATTGTTGAAATCGTGCGCCACGCCGCCGGTCAGGCGGCCGATCGTATCCATTTTCTGCGCCTCGAACAGCTGCGCGAGCGCCAGCTCGCGCTCGCGCGTGCGTTCTTCTATGCGCAGTTCCAGCTCTTCATTGAGCTTGCGCAGTTCCGCCGTGCGCTCCTCGACGCGCTTTTCGAGATCGGCATTGAATTGTTCGAGCTGCCGCGTCTTTCGATACAGTTCCACGAAGACCTTGACCTTGGCACGCAGCAGCTCCGGCACCACCGGCACGGGCACGTAGTCCACGGCGCCCAATTTGTAGCCGCGCAGTTGGTCGAGATGCGCCATCATGACGGCGGACACGAAGATGATGGCCGTATTCTGAAAGCGTGGGTGTTCGCGAATCATCGTGGCCAGCTCAAAACCGTCCAGGTCCGGCATGCACACATCGATGAGGATCAGCGCGACTTCGTGCTTCAGCAGACACTCGAACGCTTCGCGCGCCGAGCTGGCCTTGAGCAGATTCTCGCCCATCTCGGCAAGCACAACCTCGTGACTCAGCAGCTTGGCCTGCTGATCGTCCACCAGCAAGATATTGACTTTGTCAGGTGGGGTCATGGCCATGCGTCAGCGGTGCAGCCACATCCGCAATGCCGACATCAACTGCTGAATGTTCACCGGCTTCGCCAGATAGTCGGATGCGCCTGCCTCGAGGCACTTTTCGCGGTCGCCCTTCATGGCTTTGGCCGTCAACGCCAGAATCGGCAGCCGCCGGTAGGTCGGATCCTCCCGGATCGCCTGAATCGTCTCGTAACCATCCATACCGGGCATCATGATGTCCATCAGCACGATGGCGACATCGGTTCTCGCACCCAGCACCGCGATTGCCTCGCTGCCGGTCGTCGCGGTCAACACCTCCATGCCGCGCCGCTCGAGCACGCTGCTCAACGCAAAAATATTGCGCGCATCGTCATCGACCAGCAGGACGGTTCGGCGAATCAGGTCTTCGTCCGAACTGTGCAGGCGCTCGAGCATGCGCTGTTTGCTTTCGGGTAGATCGCCAACGACGCGATGCAGGAACAGCGCAGTCTCATCCAGCAACCGTTCCGGCGACTCCACGCCCTTCACCACCACGCTGCGCGCCATGGTATGCAGCTTCGCGTCCTCATCCGGCGACAACTCGCGGCCCGTAAACACCACCACCGGAATATCGCACAACGACGCATCGTCGCGTATCCGCTCCAACACTTCGAACCCTGACATGTCCGGCAGCTTCAGATCCAATACCACGCAGTCAATGCTGTTGTCGCGCAGCTGCACCAAGGCGCTCTCGCCGGTATCGGCCGTCATGATCTCGATGTCATCGGACCCCAGCAGCTCGGTGACGCCTTGGCGCTCCGCTTCGTTGTCCTCGACCAGCAACAGGCGTTTGCGGCGCGTCTTCGCATAGCCCTTGATGCGGGCGAAGGCATTTTCCAATCCCTCCGTGGTCGTCGGCTTCTGGACGAAGGAAAAAGCCCCACGCGCCAAGCCGTGATGACGATCCTCGTCCAGGGTGACGATCTGCACCGGAATATGTCGAGTGGCAGGATCCTGTTTGAGTTGGCTCAATACCGTCCATCCCAGCATGTCTGGCAGGAAGATATCGAGCGATATGGCAGTCGGTTGATGCTCGCGCGCCAGGGCGAGAGCATCCGCGCCCTGGTGCGCCACCAACACCTTGAATCCTTCCTCTTTCGCCAGATCAACCATCACGCGCGAATAGTGCGGATCATCCTCGACGATGAGCACGACGCTGTCATTCGCCTCAATGTTCTCGCGATCATCGGCGATTTGTTCGACCGGCCGCTCGGCAAGGCGCAATTGCGCCAGGCCATGGACCGCGGCGTTCGCGCCTTCGCCCGGCACGGGAGCGGCGCTCTTCGCGGATGCACCGCCGATGTACGTGAGCGGCAAATACAGCGTGAAGCTGCTGCCCTGGCCGGGAGTGCTGCGCAATTGAATCTCACCGCCGAGAAGATTGGCCAGCTCACGGCTGATCGCGAGGCCTAATCCGGTGCCGCCGTACTTGCGGCTGGTACCCGCATCCGCCTGCTGGAAGGCCTCGAAGATGATGCGCTGCTTTTCCGGCGGGATGCCGATGCCGGTATCAGAAACTTCGAAGGACACCACGGCCGGCGCGTGTTTCAGCACGGGATGATCCGGGTTCCAGCCGCCGATCGCCGGCGCTACCGTAAGTTTCACGCCGCCGTCGGCGGTGAACTTGAATGCATTCGACAAAAGATTCTTAAGG
>DATHKV010000092.1:0-9848 GCA_035488895.1 Steroidobacteraceae bacterium | reverse complement strand
CACCTGTGCGCCGCCGACTCCCAGCACTTCCCAGCGCATGGCCACCAGGCGCGGCAGCGAGAACTCCAACCCCAAGGTGAACACCAGGAACACCACGCCGAAGTCGGCGAGCAGCTGCGTGGTCGCGTTGTCGGCCGCGAGCGCGAGCGCATGCGGCCCGAGCAGCATGCCCACCGCGAGATACCCGAGGATTGCAGGCAGGGCCAGCTTGCGCACGGCCGCGACCACGCATACCGATGCGGTCAGCAGAATCAGGATCTGTAACAGCGGATCGTTATGTCCCATTGCCTGCTAGCATATCGTTATGAGTGCGACCTTGACGTACCCGTTGGCGCTCGAGCCGCAAGGCGACGGTTGGCGGCTGATCCTCAGCGGTGATTGGTCGTTGGCGGCGATGCCGGGCGTCGAAGCGCAGCTTAGAAGTTTACCCGCGACACTGCATGGCAATTTGGTGTGCGACTGGACGCAGGCAAAGACGCCGGGGATCAGCCCGGTGTGGGCGCTGTTGCGCCGCCTGGCGCAAGCCGCACCGCCGCTCGACGTGAGCCATATCGGCAATCCACCGCATTTCCTGGAGCTGCTGCAGAAACTGCACGTGGATCGGCACGCGGCTTACAGCATTCAAGCCGCGGATCCCACGCTGGAACGCCTGGTCGGCAAGCTCGGACGTTGGTCCGTGTTGCAGGGCGTGCACGCCCGCGGCGTGCTGGTCTTCCTCGGGCGCATCGCCACCGTCATCGGCCAGGCGTTCTCGCGGCGGCGCGCCTGGCGCCTCTCCTCGCTGGTGCGGCATATCTATGAAACCGGCATCACCGCGATTCCGATCGTCGCCCTGATTGCATTCCTGATCAGCGTGATCGTGGCCTATCTGGGCGCACAGCAGCTGTCGCGCTTCGGCGCCGACATATTCGTGGTGGATCTGGTGACCATCGCCACGCTGCGCGAGATGGGCGTGCTGCTGACGGCGGTCATCGTCGCGGGCCGATCGGGCAGCGCCTTTGCCGCGGAAATCGGCGTCATGCAGCTCAATGAGGAAACCGACGCGCTGCGCGCCATGGGAATGAATCCCGTCGAATTGCTGGTGGTGCCGCGCGTGCTCGCGCTGCTCATCGCGCTGCCCCTGCTGACGATCATTGCGGATGCCATGGGCCTCGCCGGCGGCGGCCTGCTCTCCCTGATCAACCTGCACATTCCCCTGCCGCAATTCACCGCTCGCCTGCGCGAATCGCTGTCATCCACGACATTTTGGGCCGGCCTGGTCAAGGCACCCGTGTTTGCCATTCTCATTGCCATGGTCGGTACATATCGCGGCATGCAGGTGCGCGATTCAGCGCGTGAGCTCGGACGCCTGACGACGGTGGCGGTGGTGCAATCCATTTTCATGGTGATTCTGGCCGACGCGCTGTTCGCCGTGCTGTTCGTGCAGATCAAGTTTTAGGAGCCTGTCTGACTAATGCTGGATCCCAACTTCAATCCGGTGATTCGCGTGCGCGGCCTGCAAAACCGGTTCGGCACGCAAGTCGTGCACGACGGGCTGGACATGGAAGTGCGGCAGCAGGAGATATTCGGCGTCGTGGGCGGATCCGGAGCCGGCAAGTCGGTCCTGCTGCGTTCGATCCTGGGACTGCGCCGGCCGAACGGAGGCACCGTGGAACTGTACGGCCGGGATGTGGAAAGCCTCGCGGCTTCGGATCGGAGCAGCCTGGTGCAGAGCTATGGCGTGACCTTCCAGAATGGCGCCCTGATCAGCTCCCTGACGGTGGCCCAGAATGTGCAGCTGCCGCTGCGCGAGCACTATTCCCTGTCGGAAAGCACGCTGGACGAACTCGCGGAGATGAACCTGCTCATGGTGGGACTGACGCCGGATGCGGGAGCGAAGTTTCCTGCGCAGCTGTCCGGCGGAATGATCAAGCGCGCGGCGCTGGCGCGCGCGCTGGCGCTGGAACCCAAGCTCTTGTTCCTCGACGAGCCCACGGCGGGCCTCGATCCGATTTCCGCCACGGCCTTCGATGAGCTACTGTTGTATCTTCATTCGCAACTGCGGCTGACGGTTGTCATGATTACCCACGACCTGGACACCTTGTTTCAAACCTGCAGCCGGGTCGGGGTGATCATCGACGGGCGAATGATCAGCGACACCCTGCCGGACATGCTGAAGAACACCAATCCGTGGATCCAGGAATATTTTCACGGGCCGAGGGCCCGGGCCGCCGAGATGGAAGCGGCCGGCGGGAAGTCCCATGGATAGAGATGCGAACTATGTCGCGGTCGGCGCGTTCGTGCTGCTGGTCATCGCCATGGGGGTGTCGTTCGTGTTCTGGTACACGGATCAGCAGGACAAGCGCACTTATCAGCGCTATGAGATTTATTTTCCGGGATCGGTCAGCGGCCTCACCGCCGGCAGTCCCGTGCGCTATCTGGGCGTCGATGTGGGCAAGGTCGTGCGCATTGCGCTGGACCCGCAGCAGCGCAAAACCGTGCAGGTAATCGCCGATATCGATTCAACGGCGCCCATCGACGACCGCACCCGGGCCTCATTGAGCCTGCAGGGCGTGACCGGCCTGCTGTTCATCGATCTGGAGCAGGATCCGAAGGCGGAGTCGACCGGCGCCCTGGCACAGGGACAGCGCTACCCGATGATTCGTTCGCGCAGATCGGATTTCGACGTGCTGCTCAGCAATCTGCCGGAATTGACCACGCACCTGGTTGAAGTGGCGGATCATTTCAACAGTGTTTTCAGCGATGACAACGTCCGTGCGCTCAAGGCCACGCTCAACAACGCGCGGCTCGCCAGCGAGCATCTGCCGGATACCGTGCGCGAAGTCCAGCAGCTGGTGGCGGATGTGCGCCACACGACCCAGGAAGTCCAGGTCACCGTGGCCCAGTTGCGCGGCGTCATCACCGATGCGTCGCCCGATCTCAAGGCGGCCTTCGCCAATATCCGCCAGATCTCGGACAACCTGGCCAAGACCACGACCCGACTGAATGCCTTCGTGGCCGAGAACGAACCGGGATTCTCACGCTTCTCCAAACAGAGTCTGCCGGAGTTCGAGCAGCTGCTGCGCGAGAGCCGGCAAGCGGCGCGGGATTTCCGCGATCTATCGCGCAGCCTGAAGCAAAACCCATCGCAGCTGATCTACGAGTCCACCTACCGCGGCATCGAGGTGCCCAAGTGAGCCGAGCGGCCCTGGCGATTTTGCTTTGTGTCATCCTGGCCGCGTGCGCGGGATCGCTGTTCAAGAACAAGGCCGCGCCGCCCACCATGTACCGGCTGTCGGCGGCGCCGAAATCCGCACCGGCGGATCCGGCGGGCGGAGTGCACCGGGCCGATCTTGCCGTGCTCCGGCCGCGAGTGCGCACAGGGTTGGATACGGATCGAATCGCCGCGCTCTATCCGGACCGGCGCATGGACTATTTTGCCGACGTGCGGTGGAGCGGGCCGCTCGATCAGGTGCTGCAGGAGTTGGCGGTGCAGGAATTTCACATCAACCCGGACCTGCGAAACGCGAGCGCCGATGTGTCGGTGTTCGCCGCCGCCTATTGGCTGGAAATCGAAGTCACGGACTTCCAGGCGGAATACCCGGCCGGGGGCGGGCCGCCGATCGTGCACGTGCGCCTTATGGCGCGCATCGGCAGTGCGGGCGACCGTCAGGTCCTGGCGCGTTTCGAGCCTGACGTGCATGAAGCGGCCGCCGACAATCGCATGACCGCCATCGTCGATGCCTACAATCGCGCCGCCGACCAGGCGCTGGCCGAGATTGCGCTGGGCGCGGCGCAGACGCTCGCCGGCAAATAACGTGTCCAGCTTGCCGGCCGACTCAGCCGCCGGCACTCGTCAGCCGCCGGCCGTCTCGATGGCCGTGCCGATCTCCATCCACTGGTTCTCGAGATAGCCTAAGTCCCGCTCGAGGTTCGCGCGACGCAT
Organism: Steroidobacteraceae bacterium; assembly: GCA_035488895.1. Taxonomy (GTDB): domain Bacteria; phylum Pseudomonadota; class Gammaproteobacteria; order Steroidobacterales; family Steroidobacteraceae; genus Bog-1198. The sequence continues at coordinate 5,923 of DATHKV010000092.1, read as the reverse complement.
CGCAAGCCGCGGTTCTTGAGGGTTGGCGGCAAGCTCCGCCTCGAGCAAGGCCCGCTCGGCGGTGACCGCGGCAATGCGCGACTCGACCTGCGTCAGCTGCTGGCGCAAGCGCGTCACCGGATCGGGGCGCGATGTCTTTTTGTCGGGAGCCGCGATTTTGTTCCCGGGAGCGGCGCGCTTGGCGGCCGTGGATTTTCCCGCCGGCGGCGCCTGCCGCGGAGCGCCGCGGGAGCGCAGCCATTGCTGGTAGTCGTCAAGATCGCCGGCAAACTCGCGTAATTTTCCGTCCGCCACCAGCCACAACGAATCGGCCACCGACTTGATCAGATGCCGATCGTGCGATACGACGACGAGACCGCCTTCGAAAGTTTGCAGCGCGACGGTCAAGGCCTGCCGCATTTCGATGTCCAGGTGGTTGGTCGGTTCATCCAGCAGCAGTAAATTGGGCCGCCGTGCGACGAGCAGCGCGAGGGTGAGACGCGCCTTCTCGCCGCCGGAGAAGCGGGCCACGGGCTCGAACGCGCGGTCGCCCTGGAAGCCGAAGCTGCCCAAGTGGTTGCGAATTCCTTGCTCATCGCTCGCGGCGTAATCCGGACCGCCGAGATTTCGCAGGTGCCAAAAGGCGTCGCAGTCGGGCTTGAGCTGCTCCAACTGCTGTTGGGCGAAATAGCCGATGGCCAGATCGGGCGCGGCCGTGCGCTTTCCCGCGAGCGGCAGCGATTCCCCCGCCAGCAGCTTGGTCAAGGTGGATTTGCCTGCGCCGTTGGGTCCCAGCAGGGCGATGCGGTCCAACGGCCCGATCGACACGTTGACGCCGCCGACGATTTGCACGCCGGCGTAGCCGCACGCGGCGTCCTCGACCGTGATCAGCGGCCGCGGCGTTTTCAACGGTCTTGAAAATTCGAATTCGAACGGGCTGTCGACGTGCGCCGGCACGATGCGCTCCATCCGCTGCAGCATTTTCAGGCGACTCTGCGCCTGCCGCGATTTGGTGGCGGAGGCGCGAAAGCGGTTCACAAAGCCGGTGATCTCTGCGATCCGCTTCACCTGCCGCGCGTGCAGCACCGATAGCAGCGCGAGTTCCTCGGCGCGTTTCTGCTCGAACTGCGAGTAGTTGCCGGCGTACGCGCGAATGCTGCGATTCTCGATGTGCAATACCCGGTCGATGATGGCGTCGAGAAATTCACGGTCGTGCGAGATCATCAGCAGTGTGCCCGGGTAGGCCGTGAGCCATTCCTCCAGCCAGACGATGGCATCGAGGTCCAGGTGATTGGTGGGCTCGTCCAGCAGCAAGAGGTCGGCGCGGGAACACAGGGCTCGCGCCATGGCGAGCCGCACGCGCCAGCCCCCCGAAAATTCGGCCACGGCGCGCTCATGATCCGGCGTTTTGAAGCCGAGGCCATGCATGATGGCGGCCGCGCGCGCTTTGGCCCGATAACCGTCGATGCCTTCCAGCGAGGAGTACAGCTCGGCCAGGGTCATGGCCGCATCGCGTCGTTCGGCGTCCTCGATGGCGGCTTGGATCTTGCGAAGCTCCGCATCGCCATCCAGCACGAACTCGATCGCGGGGCGGGGACTCGCCGCGATGTCCTGTTCCACGTGTGCCGTTTTGATGGCGGCGGGCAGGTCGATATCGCCGTGATCCGGCGCCAGCTCGCCCAAGATTGCGGCAAACAGGCTGGATTTTCCGGTGCCGTTGGCACCCGTGATGCCGACCTTGTTGCCGCGAAAGACGGTGAAATTGACCAGTTCGAACAGCGCCTGCGGGCCGCGCCGCAGCGTGAGATCCCTCGCGGACAGCATCGAAGCTAGGAGCCTGTCTGAGTTGGGTTACGAAGAGAGGCGCATCGGCCGCAACACGGTCGGCGCGCACAGGTTGCCGTGGTGCGGCGCGCCGCCCTCTTGGCCGGCAAGAATACCCAGCAATTTATTCGCTTCCATGGCATCGCCGAACAATCGCCCTTGCGCGTAATAGCAGCCGTGGGCGCGCAGGAACTCGAGCTGCTGGGCCTCCTCGACGCCCTCCGCGATGACCTCGAGATCCAGGCTCTTGCCCATGTCGATGATGGTTCGCACGATGGCGGCATCGTTCGTGTCCACCGCGACATCGCGTACGAACGACTGGTCGATTTTCAGGGTGCCGATGGGAAACTGCTGCAGGGCCGAGAGCGAGGAGTAGCCCGTGCCGAAATCATCGATGGCGAGGCTCAAGCCCATGGCATAGAGCTCGTTCAGCAGGCCGATCGTGCGCTTCGGATCGGTCATCAAGGTGGTCTCGGTCACTTCCAGCTCGAAGCAGGTGGGCGACACACCATGTTTGCGAAACACGCTGCGGCAACGCGAAATGAAACTCGATTGCTTGAGCTGGCGCAGAGACAGGTTGATGGCGATACGCCCGGGGTGGGGCACGACCTTCTGCCATTCCCGGTAGTCGGAGCAAACCCGGTTCAGCACCCACTCGCCGATGTCCAGGATCAGGCTGGTTTCCTCGGCGAGAGGAATGAAGTGCGACGGCGAAATGTCGCCGTGACCCGGGAGGCGCCAGCGCAGCAGCGCCTCGGCGCCGACCACGCGTCCGGTGCGCAGATCCACTTTCGATTGATACAGGATCACCAGCTCGTCGCGCTCCAGGGCGCGGCGCAGCTTGCTCTTCAACATCAATCTCTCGACGGCTGCGGCATTCATGCTGGGCACGTAGAAGGCGCAGGAGTTGCCGCCGTTTTGCTTCGAGTGATACATCGCCGCATCGGCATTGCGGATCAGGTCGATCACATTCTCGGCATCGTAGGGACAGATCGCGATGCCGGCGCTGGCCGTGAGGTAGACCTCTTGCTGGTTGACGTAGAAGGTGCGGCTGATTTCATCGAGCAGGGTGCGGGCCAGGGTTCCGAGCGCCGTGCGGTTGTCGCTGTCGACCGGCAGATCATCGATGAACATCGCGAACTCGTCGCCCGCGAGCCGGCCGATCACGGCATCCTTGCTCAAGTTTCGCGTCAGCCGTTCGCTCAAGATCTCCAGGGTCCGATCGCCCGCCGCATGGCCGAAGGTGTCGTTGACTTCCTTGAAGCGGTCCAGGTCGAGATACAGAAGCGCGAGCGAGCGCTGATTGCGCCGCGCACGCGCGATGGCCTGCTGCAGCAGATGCTGGAACTGCATCCGGTTCGGCATCTTCGTGAGCGTGTCGTAGCGCGCCAGGTAGCGGATGCGCCGTTCGGCGCGCTTGCGCTCCGTGATATTGCGCGCCACATAAATATTGCCCTGGAACTGCGGGTCTTCCGAGTCGATCGCGGAACTTGCCATCGACACCGGAATGGTTTGGCCGCTCGCCGTGCGCAGCACCGTCTCGCGCGCCTCCGTCGAGGAGTGCGTCGGATCGAAGGCGCTGCGATGCACCTCATCGATGAAGCCCAGCAGCGGCTTGCCGACCATTTCCTCGGATGAATGGCCGAGCAGCAGTTGCGCGGCCTCGTTGCAGCTTTTGACTATGCCGTCCGGCGAGGTGACGAATACCGCGTCGCTCAAACTGTTGAGCACGGTATTGAGATAGTTCTTGGTGATCGTGGTTTCGTTCAGGTTCTGGCGCATGCGCTCCAGAGCGAATTGCAAATCGCCGAGTTCGTCCTGGCGTACCACGGCGAGCGGCCGCGTGTAGTCGCCTTCACCGATGCGGTCGGCGCTCTTCACCAGCGCGGCAATGGGACCCGAGAGCCGGCGGGCAATCAGCCATGCGCCCAAGAGCCCCAAGATAAAGAGCGGTACGGTGATGACGGTGAACACGCTGCGAATGCGCTTGTTCTGCATTCCCTGCTTGCTGAGCAATTGCGAGCGGATGCTGAACAGGGTCTCCTGCATTTCGGCGCGGCTCATCCAAATCTCGAGATTTCCCAGGCGCGGAAGCTCGGTGCGCAGGACATAAGGACCCGAGCTGGTCGGCCGCGCCTCGGGATTGCTGCCCGAATAGAGAATTTCGCCGTGCGCGCCCCACAGCTCGACCCGTTCGATGTCGCGTTCGTCGAGGAGCCTGGCGGCCACGGCGGCCACGGCCGCGTTATTGCCTTCCTTCAGCGCCGGAATCAGGGAGGTGCTGGTGATGTTGCTCAAGGACTTGGCGCGTGCCTCGAGGTCGGCTTCCAGCTTCTCCTCCACCGTGGCGTACGTGAGCTGGTTGGCATCGAAGGTGTTGACCCGGTGCTCGTAGTACGCCAAGCCGCCCAAAATCAGCGCAAGCACCGCGCTAACCCCCAGGGCTAGCAGCAAATAGCTGGTTTTAAGGCTTCGCGCCATCGATGGTCTCGTCCCCCGTCTCTTAACCGGTAATCATACCTGGTAAGGCGTACCCCCATAAGGCCTGTTCAGGCCAACCCCCACAGGGGCCGAGGGTACAATTACGGCTCATGACCGGCTTATATGCGCATTGATATCTACTCCGACACCGTCTGCCCCTGGTGCTACCTGGGCAAACGGCGCTTCGACCTGGCGGTGGCCGCTCGTCCGCAATACGAACCGGTGGTGGTTTGGCGACCCTTTGAATTGAATCCAGACGTGCCGGTCGAGGGTGTGGACCGTGAAACCTTCATGGCGGCGAAAATGCCCGACCAGGTGCGTCTGGAGCAGGCGCACGCCGAGCTGGAACGCCAAGGGGAGGCCAGCGGCATTCATTTCCGCTTCGACCAGATCAGTCGCGTCCCCAACACCCGACGATCGCATATATTGATTGCGCACGCGGCGCGACGCGGGCTGCAGGCCGCCGTCAAGGACCGCATCATGCGCGCCTATTTCGAGGAGGGCTGCGATATCGGCGATCCCGAAGAACTCGTGCGCTTGGGGTCAGAGGTGGGCTTGAGCGCTGCGGAGGCGCGCAACGCGTTGATATTGAGGGTGGGCCAGGATGGCGTGGTGGCCGCCGAACGCCATGCCGCCGTATTGGGCATCACCGGCGTCCCGACCTATATTTTCGACGGCCAGTACACGATTTCCGGTGCGCAGGAAGTCGGAATATTTGCGCGCGTGTTCGATCAAGTGGCGGAGTTCGCCTCCTCGCGGGGTGTCGCCTCGTGAATGAGGGCGAGCTGACGGGGCAGGCGCGCACGCACATTGCCGAAGTTGCCGATCCAAACTGCCTGCTGCACGCGCAAACGGTGCGGCCATTCCTCAATTTGCGCCGCGCCGCCCTGGAGGAGGGAATCGACCTCAAGCCCATGAGCGGCTTTCGGGATTTTGAGCGCCAACTCACCATTTGGAACAGCAAGTGGAGCGGCGCAAGGCCGCTGTACGACGCCGCCGGCGGCAAGCTCGATGCCGCTGCGCTTGCGCCTGAGGAACGCGTCGAAGCGATTTTGTTGTGGTCGGCGCTGCCGGGCGCCAGCCGTCATCACTGGGGCACGGATGTTGACCTCATCGACGGCAACGCGAGCGCCGAAGGTTATCCGGACAAATTGACGCGCGAAGCGTTCGCGCCGGGCGGACCCTTTGCGCGGCTCGATGAATGGCTCGAGATCAACGCGCCGCGCTTTGGTTTCTTTCGCCCCTTTAGGGGCGTGCGCTCCGGTGTGCAAGCCGAGCCGTGGCACTTGAGCTTCGCGCCGATCGCTGAAAAAGCCAGACAAGCTTTGAGTCCGGCCGTTTTGCAGGCGGCCATCCTGGCCGCTCCGCTACTCGGAAAGGAACTGGTGCTTGCGCGCCTCAAGGAATTGCACGCGCGCTACGTTGCCGCGATCGATCTGCCTTAAGCCCGGGCGGCGGCGCCTTACGCCCAGAGGGCTTTCAATCGATCCAGCATCAGGCCGCGCACCTGGTTGATCTGCGTGTCTTCGGAGGTAAACAGCGGCGGATTACGCCGCAGCATCGGCCAGCGCTCGGTGCGCAGCACGCGGTGCAGATAGCCCAGATTGCGTTCGATGGCTTCAAGATAGGGATTCTTGCC
>DATHKV010000091.1:0-4077 GCA_035488895.1 Steroidobacteraceae bacterium | reverse complement strand
CCTTTTCGAACTCGGAAGTGAAAACGCTCTGCGCCGATGCTAGTGTCGACTTTGTCGATGTGAAAGTAGGTCACTGCCAGGCTCTTAATTTGATGAAAATGAAACCCTCACCGACGCAAGTTGGTGAGGGTTTTTTCGTTTTAGCGCGCGAAATTTCGGCAGAACGCTCGCGTCCCGTCTCGACTCAATGCGCAGCAGCGTGGCCTAGGGTCGCCAAATATCTTCTGAAGATTGTAGAAACTCGGCTCGGCCGTTCGTCATAGGTTGAAGACGGGGCGACTTGGCCGCCCCGAAGTGCCCACAGGTCGGGCTGCCGATCGTCATGAAGGAGTCGCGCACATGATCACCGTCTTCGGCGAAGGCAGAGGGTTCCGGGTCGTTTGGCTGCTCGAGGAGATGGGCATCCCGTACCGGCTTCGGCCGGTGGACCTGCTGGCGGGCGTCGAAAACGATACTGAGTTTCTTGCCGTCAACCCCGCGGGCTTTATCCCCGCAATCCAGGACGGCAACGTTACGATGGTCGAGTCGATTGCGATCATGGAGTACCTGATGGGCCGCTACGGGCCGACGCAGCTCGCGCCGGATCCGTGCGATCCTGCCTTCCCCGCATATCAACAGTTCCTTCACTTGGGTGAAGCCGGCCTCGCGGCCTCCATTTACTTCGTCGTCGGCGCCCGCCATTTCGGGCCGGAAGCTCAGCGGCAGAACTGGAGTGCCGGCCAAGCACAGGGGGTCTTCGACAGCCGCCTGGGGCTGGTGACGCGGCAGCTCGCGCGCTCGCCCTATCTTGCCGGCGACACCTTCACGGCGGCCGATATTTCGGTGACTTACGCTCTAGAGTTGGCCCAAAGAGCCGGCGGCGTCACCCTTGGCAATGCGGAGCGAGCCTATGTGGCCCGAACCGGGGGACGCGAAGCTTACAAGCGGGCCATGGAAACTTGTCAGGCTACGAAGGCATGGGCTGCTAAGGCGGCCGCTCAATAACCGATTCCGCAAAGGCCGGTGGGCTCGAAACTCGAGCCTACCTGGGTTATTTTTCCACGCGTGAAGCATGCGAGTGCCGAAACTTTACAGCAGCTGTCGGATCTACTCGATCAGATCAGGCAGCGAATAGTAAAGCACCGGACTCCTACGGCCCAACATGCTCTCTGGAGAAATCATGGATTCGAATTCCGTGCTGGATCTGAAGGTCTTCCTGCCCGCCAAGGACTATGCCGTGGCGAAGCAAGTCCTTTGGCACATAGCCGACGACCCGAAGCAGTGAACTGTCCGTTTGCTATGCGGGCCCCACGCGAAAGGCACAGATCTTGTTGCCGTCCAGATCTCGGAAATAGGCGGCATAAAAGGCTTGCGGACCTTCGTCGCCGCGAGTACCCGGCGCGCCCTCATCCGATCCGCCGAGCTGCAGAGCCTTCTGGTAAAGCGCATCCACTTTGGCCCGCTCATCGAGAACGAGCGCCAGCATGTTGCCGTTGCCCGGTTTTGCTTCCTTTCCATCGTAAGGACGGGTGATCGCGAGCGCCGGCCGATCCATTCTGGCCCCATACATGGTGAATCCATGGGGCAATTCCATCAGCCGTTTTGCTCCGATTTCCGGCATCAAGGCATCGTAGAATGCCTGCGCACGGGCCAAATCATTTGTTCCGAGGGTGGCGTAGCCAATCATGAGTCGCTCCTTGCTACTTTAAGTTTCCACAATTCTAACAACTGTTTGTCGGGAGAAAACACCCCATGCGGTATTTGAAGATCGGCGCGGCTTCGCTCGCGGCACTGGTGCTTGTCGGTCTCATAACCGTAATCGCTCATGATCGGTTGAGCCAACCGCCGGAACCCGCCCGCGCGAGCTTGATCGCTCAGGCCGCGCGCTACCACGCCCGCATCCAACGCGACCATTACGGCGTCCCGCACATCAGCGGTCCCACCGATCCGGACGTGGCCTTCGGCTTGGCCTTCGCCCACTCGGAGGACGATTTCGCCACCATCCAGCAGGCCGCGCTGATCGCGCGCGGGCAACTGGCCGCCGTCGAGGGCGCCAAGGGGGCGGTTACCGACTATCTGGTACGGTTGCTGAAGGTGCGCGAGACGGTGGCGTCGCAGTACGACACCGCACTGCCGGCCGATGCTCGTGCCGTGATGCAGGCCTATGCCGATGGGGTTAATTACTTCGCCGCCCTGCATCCGGAAAAAGTCGCGCAGGGCCTGCTGCCGATGACCGGCCGGGATGTGGCCGCCGGGTTCGTGTTCCGCACGCCCTTCTTCTATGGTCTCGATCATGTGATCGGGAAAATCATGGCGCCCGCGCCGAAGGCGAGTCAGGTCGCCATGGTCATGACCCAAGCTCTGCCGATCGGCTCCAACGGCATCGCTGTGGCGCCATCGAGGTCGGCGGATGGCGCCACCCGTCTACTGGTCAATTCGCACCAGCCCTATGTGGGGCCGGTGGCCTGGTACGAGGCCGTGCTCGATTCCGGGGAAGGCTGGCACGTGGCCGGCGGCTTCTTCCCCGGTTCGCCCTTCATGCTTCACGGTCACAACGCCCACTTGGGTTGGGCAAACACCGTCAACAACCCCAACGTGTCCACCGTCTATCGGCTGGACGTGAATCCCGCCAATCCGGGCCAGTACCGATTGGACGGCCAATGGAAGGACTTCGAGAAAGGCGATGCCGCCATTCGCGTGAAGATTTTCGGGCCGCTGATCTGGACGGTGCACCGGCCGCTTTTGTGGTCGGTCCAGGGTCCGGTGTTGAAAACCGATCACGGGATGTTCGCGGTGCGCTATGCCGGCATGGGCGAGGCGCGCCAGTCGCTGCAATACTACCGCCTCAACAAAGCGGCCAACCGCGACGAATGGCTGGCGGCCATGAGCCTGCAGGCGCTCCCCAGCATCAACTACATCTATGCGGACGAGAAAGGGAACATCGGCTACGTCTACAACGGCCAGTTTCCGGTGCGCGCCGAGGGGCGGGACTGGAACGAGATCCAGCCCGGCGATCGCTCCGACTTGATTTGGCAGGGCTACCTGCCTTTCGAGCGCGTGCCGCAGATCTGGAACCCTAAATCCGGCTATGTATTCAACTCCAACAACACGCCCTTCGAAGCCACCGGAGTTGGGGATGCACTCAAGCCGTCCGACTTCAGCGCCACCATGGGCATTCAGACCGGCATGACCAACCGGGCCTATCGCGCCCAGGAGACCTTCGGCGCGGACGCCGCCATCACCGCCGAGGCGTTCCGCACTTACAAGTTCGACATTGCCTACAGCGACCGCTCCAACGTCGCAAAAGAAATCGCCGAGGTGATCCAGGTCGATGCGGGCTTAGACGATGACCTCCGTGCCGCCCAGGCGCTGCTCAAGAGCTGGGACCGACGCACGAATGTCGGCAGCCGGGCAGCGGCACTGGCGGTGCTGATGAGTACGGAAGCCGCGCATTCGGAGAGCCATCCCGACGTCTTGCCCATCGACGCGCTTCGCCACGCCATCACGACGCTGAAGACCCACTTCGGCCGCATCGATCCGGAGTGGGGCCAGGTCAACCGCTTCCGCCGCGGCAGTCTCGACTTGGCCATCGACGGCGGGCCGGACATCTATCGCGCCGTGTACGGCGTTGCACAGAAAGACGGCACCCTGACTGCATCGGCGGGCGACACCCTCATCATGTTCGTTGCCTGGGACAAGGCGGGCGCGCTATCGTCGGAGAGCATCAACCAGTTCGGCTCGGCCACGCTGGATTCGCATTCTCCTCACTATGCCGACCAGACGCCGCTGTTTGTGGCCATGAAGACCAAGCCGGTACTGTTCACTCAAAGCGAGCTCAACGGCAATGTTGAGGCCGATTACCATCCGGGCGATCGCAGGGTCAATTAACCGCGGATGCAACCATGTTTCCTTATCCGGGGTGTCTGGCTCTAGAATACGGCGCAACGGGATAGTCCAGCGCCGTGCGGCGCGGCGATAAAAAGGAAAATAAAATGCCAAGGACCGCATCGGCATCGGCATCCACCGGGCGCGTCGCGTTGCGACGGTTGGTTGCCTCCCTCATCTCCTGCTGTGCGATCCCGGTGGCATTGGCTGCTG
>DATHKV010000090.1:0-27846 GCA_035488895.1 Steroidobacteraceae bacterium | reverse complement strand
GCGCCGCCGCCGCGATCGAGACGCAGCTGGAACAGCGCTTTGATGCCGACCTCTCGGCGTCGGACCTGCGCGAATGGCTGAAGCAGATGACCTCGGCCCCGAATCATGTGGGAGCGCCGCACGACAAGGCCAATGCCGAATTTCAGCTCGCGAAATTCAAGGAATGGGGCTGGGATGCATCCATAGAAACCTTTTCCGTGCTGTACCCGACTCCCAAAGAAGTGTCGGTAGAACTACTCGCGCCCCACTTCAAGGCGCGCCTGAGCGAGCCGGCGGTCGAGGGCGATGCCACGTCGACGCAGACCAAGGATGAGCTGCCGCCTTACAACGTCTATGGCGCCGACGGCGATGTGACCGCGGAGCTGGTGTATGTCAATCAAGGCATGCCCGACGACTACAAGGAACTCGAGCGCGAAGGCATCAGCGTCAAGGGCAAAATCGTGCTGACGCGCTACGGCGGCGGCTGGCGCGGCCTCAAACCCAAGCTGGCTTATGAGCATGGCGCGGTGGGCTGCTTGATCTATTCCGATCCCCGCGACGATGGCTACGGCGCGGGCGATGTCTATCCGAAGGGCGGCTACCGGCCCCCCGATGCCGTGCAGCGCGGCTCGGTGCAGGACCTGACCTTGTACAGCGGCGATCCGCTGACTCCCGGCGTGGGAGCAGTTCCCGGGGCGAAGCGGCTGGCACTGAAAGATGCCAAGACCTTGTTGAAAATTCCCGTATTGCCGATTTCCTACGCGGATGCGGAACCCCTGCTCGCGGCGCTGGGTGGGCGGATTGCGCCGGCGTCCTGGCGCGGCGGTTTGCCCATTGCGTATCACATCGGTCCCGGACCGGCCCAGGTGCACATGAAAGTGCTGTCCGATTGGAGCCAGAAGCCGATCTACGATGTGGTGGCCAAGATTCGCGGCAGCGAAGCGCCGGACCAGTGGATCATCCGCGGCAATCATCACGATGGCTGGGTATTCGGTGCGTTGGATCCTTTGTCCGGTCAGGTCGCGCTGATGGCGGAAGCAAAGGCGATCGGGAAATTGGTGAAGGAAGGCTGGAAACCGCGCCGGACCTTGGTGTATGACAGCTGGGACGGCGAGGAACCTGGCCTGCTGGGTTCCACCGAATGGGCGGAGCAGCATGCAGCGGAACTGAAATTGAAAGCCGTGCTCTATGTCAATTCAGACACCAACGGACGGGGATTCCTGGAGGCCGAAGGCAGCCACGCCGTACAGCATTTCCTGAGCGAAGTGGCGCGCGACGTGAAGGATCCCGAGACGGGCGGCAGCGTGCTGGCGCGATCGCTGGCCCAACGGCGTGTCTCGAGCTTTGAACCGGTTCGGGGCGAATCCGCCGCACGATCGAGCGCCAATGGAGATTTGCAATTGGGTGCATTGGGATCGGGTTCCGACTACACGCCCTTCCTGCAGCACTTGGGGATCAATTCCATCAATCTTGGATTCGACGGTGAATCGCATTACGGCGTCTATCATTCCGCCTACGATTCATTCGATCACTTCAGCCGCTTCGTCGATCCGAAGTTCGAGTACGGGGTGACGCTCGCGAAAGTCGCGGGCCGGATCATGCTGCGGGCGGCGCAAGCCGACCTGATCCCGGTGCGCGAAAGCGATTTCGCAGCCTCGGTCGCGGGCTACAACGAAGAGCTGCATAAGCTCGCCGACGGCATGCGCGCAAAAACGGGCGAACTGACCAAGCTGCTGGACGACGAGTCCTACAAGTTGACCGCGAACCCCGACACCCCGCGTGCTCCGCCGGCTCGCGTGAGCGAGGTGCCCTACCTTAATTTTGCCGAGCTCGACAATGCCGTGGTGAAACTCGAGCAAAGCGCCAAGGCGTTCGACAAGGAATATGCGCGGCTCAATGCCGGCAACGATCCGTCAACCAAGGCGGCGCGCGACCGTGTGAATGCGACCCTCACCGTGCTCGAGCAGAGCCTGATGGATACGCATGGTCTGCCGGGCCGGGAGTGGTACCAGCACATGATATATGCGCCGGGTCTGCATACCGGTTATGGCGTCAAGACGCTGCCGGGGATTCGCGAGGCCATCGAAGAGCGCCGCTGGGACGAGGCCAACCAATACATAGGGGTGGTCTCGCACGTTCTCAACGCCTACAGTGCGCGGATGGACCGCGCCATCGCGGCACCGTAGACTGCACAGATAATTTCAAGGAGTGGGTAAATGACCGACGAGAAACAGCAAAAATTCACGGCCAAAGTACGCCGCGGTTTGGTGTGGGTGCATTCCGTTGCAGCCGCGGAACTTGCCAAGAAAAAGGCGGAAGCCACCGGCGTCAGAATCGAGGGATTTACCGCCAGTGAGCTCGCCGATGTGGAATCCGCGTTGACCTGGATTTCCCAGAACAAGGAATCGCCGAGCGCCGAGCCGGCCGCTTAACAGTTGCTGGGGTTGGCCCGTCCAACCCCGGCGACGCGAAACCCCGCGTGCTCGTCGCGAATTCGCGACGAGCACGACGGCGGTCGCGCGGTGACTATCGTTTAAGGGACTGCGCTACACTAACCCAATGGCCCGAAAAAGCGCCTTAGTCGTCGACGATTCCAAATCGGCCCGCGTCATATTGAGCCGCATGCTTGAGAAGTACGACATCGAAGTCGACATGGCGGAGTCGGCCGAGCAGGCAATCGAATATCTAAAAAACAACCGGCCCGATGCCATCTTCATGGACCATCTCATGCCCGGCATGGATGGATTGCAGGCGGTGAAGGCGATCAAGGGCAATCCGCAGACCGCGATGATCCCGATCATGATGTACACCTCGCAGGAAGGCGAACTGTACGTCGGTCAAGCGCGCGCGCTGGGGGCCATGGGCGTCCTGCCCAAGCAGGTGCGGCCCGTCGACGTGTCAAAGGTGTTGTACGAGCTGCATTTGTTGCCGGATCGCCGCGACATGGCTGAACCTGCGCTGCATCCGGTCGAGATCGATTCCGGCATCGCGGTGGAGCGCACGCCGTCGAGGCCGGCAGGCTTAGGTCCGATCGATTGGGGGCGCCGCCTCGAGACGGCGATCAAGGACCAAGGAGTGGACATCCGCCGCTTCATGGTCGCCAGCCTGGACAGTTTTTCGACGCGCATCATCAGCGATGTGCGAAATAGCATGCCGATTCAAGGCGCCGACCCCATCGCGCCGCCGCCGCCGCCCCCGAAGTCGCCATGGCCCTGGATCGCCGGTATCTTGGGCGCATCCCTCGTCGCCGTCGGGTTCGCCGCGAGTTGGGTCGCGACGCGCAACGAATTGACGGGGGTGCACGCCGAACTCGAAGGCTTGAAATCCACCAACGCGGAGCTGCAGCGCTCGCGGCTCGACCTCGGTGCCACGGTCAAGGATCTCACCGCCGCACTGGCCGCGAACACCGCTTCCCAATCGACCTCGCCCACAGGTGCAGGCGCGACTTCGGGCTCGTCGGCGCATGTCGAGCCGGTGCCGTATGGTGAAATTGCTTTCGACCGCAGTCGATTGGAAGTGCTGCGGGAATTGTTGATGAAACTCGAGGCGCAGGGGTTTCACGGCACGGTCAAGATCACGAGTTCAGGAGGCATGTATTGCCTCACCGGAAACGCCACCGATGGGTATGCACCGGCGGCTGCGACGCTGCCCGTCAGCCGCTGCGATCTGGTCGGCAACCCTCTCGACGATGCACTGTCCGGTCAGCAACGCCAATCGCTGGCTTTTGCAAACCTGGTTGCCGCCGCGCGTCAACGCACCGCGGGCGCGATATCCGTGATCCTGGCAAGCACGGGCACCGCGCACCCCACGACGCCGTATCCTGCGCGAACCGAGTCCGTCATTGCCGGCGATTGGAACAAGGTCGCGGCTGCGAACAACCGCGTCGAGTTTTCGGTTGAGCCCGTCACGCCGCCCGTCACGCCACCCCAATGACTTCTAGAAGGCGATCCTGACGAAAAATTCCGGACCTTTGGAATTGAAATTGAAAAACCCCGCCTGCCTGGTCTGCCGCGAAATCAGGTTTGCGCGAAACATCGAATAGCCCAGCGCGAAGGACACGTTCGGCCGCAATCGGTACAGGGCATCGAGTTCGTAGATGCCGAGCGAACCGTCCAGGTCATCGACGCGCACTTTCAGGTACTGCGCGCGGCCATCGATATAAAATCGCTTGCTCACCACATAGGTGGCGTCCAACCCGATGGTCGGGACAGGGCCGGCTTGATCTTCGGTTTGATCCACGTGCCGCGTCGCCGTCTGGACGCGCGCCCGCGCGGAGATGTCGGTATCGCTGATGCCGAGGGTTGCCGCCACTTCGTACCTGTCGCTGTGCAGGAACGAATAACCGTAGGTGATGCCGAAGGTGCGAATCGACAAGTCGGAATTCAAGGGATCGCCGGGCTGCAGCACGACATCCCGGAAGACGATGGGCTGCGTTACCGTGGATGAACCGGAGCGATCCAGCGAGAAATAATCGAATCGCAGACGATGGCGTTCGCCGGCGCGCACCATGGCTTGAATCTTGGCTTCGTAGTCGCTCTTGTCCAGTGCGAACACGTCCTCCGCATTGACCGGCGTGCCCTGCACGTCGCCGCTGCTGTTGAGCTGAAGATTGGTATTGTTGGAGAGGCGAACCACACCCAGTGACAAGCGCACCCGCTCTTCGGTGGGGCTGAGATAGTCCTCCGCGTGAGCCAGCGTCGCGAACAGCGCCAGTGCCGCGAGGCCAAAGCCATGTTTGTTCATGTCGGTCTCCTCAAAATCAACAGATCCGTATCGGCTCGCTTTACGCCGGCCGGCAAGGAGGGGCCGATCCGCTGCATTACATGGGCCGCAGCCGCTCGCCACCCCGTCAGTTTGCCGCCATAGATGCACAGCACGCGCGGGCGTACGTCTCGATCCGTGGTGAATATGGTCTCGCGCGATCGGTCGAAGGCAGCTTGGCTTGCCGCAGGCAGGACTCGAAGGCCGGCGAAGCGCTCGGTGATGTCGTCGCGGGTCAGGCCCTTCAAGGCCGGAAAATAGTGCCGCACAACCGCCAGCAGGTATTCCTCCTCGGCGGGCAAGGGATGCACCTCGTCGGGTTCGCCGCGGTACGGTGTCTCGGTGGTGCCGATCAGAGTGGCGCCGGCCCAGGGCATGACGAACACCGCGCGTCCGTCGGTCGGGCTTTCCACGTAGTAGATGCCGGCGGTCAGGGGATGTGGAATGACGATGTGCGTGCCTTGCACCAGATCGACATCCGGTATCGGGATGCCGGGTTCGACGGCACGCGCAACCGCCGTGGCCCAAGGGCCCGCGGCATTGATCAGTACCCGGCACCGGCATTGCACGGTTGCACCCGCGGCCGCATAGCTTACCGTCACGCCGTCATCGCTCAAGGCAGCACCCGTGAACGCCGCGGGCATCGCCAGTTCCGCGCCCAATCCGAGCGCCGATTTCGCCACCGCGCGCGTCAGCAGCGCATCGTTGGTCTGTGCATCGTGATATCGAATCACGGCGTCGAGATCCAGAGTCTTCAGGCCGTCGAGTTGCGGCCACTCGGATTTGGGCACGCTGCCGAAGCGCGTGGCGGCATCGAAGCCGCCGAGCAATGCATACATCCAGAGCCCGATCTTCAACTGCCAGGGGCGTCGCCGGGTGTCGCGATACACCGGTATATAGAACGGTTTGAGCTGCACGAGCTCGGGGGCGATGCGCAGATGAATCGCGCGTTCGCGCAAGCTCTCGCGCACCAGCGCAAATTGACCGGACTCCAGATAGCGCAGTCCGCCGTGAATGAGCTTGCTCGAGCGGCTGGACGTGCCGGCAGCCAGGCTCCGGCGCTCGATCAGCAATGCGCGATGGCCGGCGGCCGCGGCGGCTTGCAGCACGCCGGCGCCATGAATGCCGCCGCCGATGATAACCACATCGTAGTCTTTCATTTGCACTGTGGGTTGAATCGATCCCGCTAGAATGCGTGATTACGCGTGAACACACCAACTTTGAATCTCTGTCGCCATTCGCGAACAGTGGCGCAGGATGTCAGGCGGCGTCGGCGTCCGCGTCGGCCTTGGCGTCGCGCTTCTCTTCGAAACGCATCACGGGAGTGTCGGATGTGACTTCGATTTCTCCATCGACGATGGCGCCCTTGGCGATGGCGACGGTGCGCGCGCTGACTCTGCCGCGAATGACCGCGGTATAACCAATCTCCAGCTTATCCTTGACGATGAGGCCGCCGATGATGGTGCCCGCCACGATCGCCTGTTGCGCTCTGACTTGTCCGTGCCAGCTGCCGGAGGCGGACAAATTCAGCGCTCCGTCCAATTCCCCATCGCCATGAACTTCGCCGGAAACGACGAATTGCCCCTTGCCGCGGATGTCGCCGACGAATACGGAATTGGCGCCGATGAAGGTGGGGGTGGACGCGCTGCTGTCCAGAAACCGGCGTTTTGGTTCGGTCATGACCCCTTCTTATCCCATTGGGGTGACCTCATGATGTGACGAGCTTGGCGTCGCCGACAGGTGGCGAATGGCAGTAGAATGCACAATCCTGTCAAACCCCCGTAGAGTGTGAAAATGGTCATCAAACACGTGTTTTTAGTCCTGGCCCTGACTGCCGGGCTCGCCCTGTCAGGGTGCAGCCGCCAGCAGAGCGACTGGGAAAAAACCCGGGCCGCGAACACCACGGACGCATACGAACTGTTCTTGAAGAAATATCCCACTGGGGAATTTTCCGCCCAGGCCCAGGCGCGCGTGAAGGAACTTTATGAGGAGCGGGATTGGCAAAAGGCACGCGACACCGACACCCTCGATGCCTATCAGGCGTTCTTGAAGCAGTACCCGGAAGGCAAGTGGACTGAAGAAGCACGCATCCGCGTCGAGAATTTCACGCTGGCCTCCGCGCCTGCGACCGCCGCGCCGGCCGGTGCGGAAGGCACGCCTGCGCAGAGCGCGCCGCAGAATGCCGCACCGTCGCCTGCATCACCGCCAAAACCGGCTGCGGCAATGGCAATGAAACCCGCGCCGTCGAAAGCACCGGCGAGTGCGCACGCCTCGAGCAAATCGCAGGGTTCCTTCGGCATCCAACTGGGAGCCTTCAAGTCCGGTGCCGATGCGGCGAACAAGAGCTGGTCAAAACTCGATCAGCAATATCCCAAATTGCTGTGGGGATTGTCGCCCACCGTCTCGCCGATGAAAGGCGCGTCCGGCACGCTGTATCGATTGCAGGTGGCGAATTTGAGCGAGGCGCGTGCGAACTCGATTTGCAAGGAGCTCAAGGCGCATTCGCAGGCTTGCGTTCTGATTCATCCTTGAGATCCGTCCAAGGGAAGGGCCCTCCGTTGCGCGTCAGGGGCGTGGCGGTGCGCGTCAGCACTGGACAATTCGCGTCACGTCTCACTGGGTTGCCGGCAACGTAACTTACTGATTCTTATGGAATCTTCCGGCTGGCACGCGGCTTGCTCCTGAAAGCCGTATGCAATCGAAAGTCATTGCGTTGTTGGCCGCCGAGGGCAGCCGTGAAGCCACGCTGCTGGTGCGCCGTGGCAACGGCCAGTTTTCCCTGGCCAGAATCGACGCGCGGGTGGCATCCGCTGCGCGTCTCGCCGCTCGCTATGCACCGGTAAACCACGCATCGCCGGAGATCCCCGGCAACAGATAAACCTTTAAAGATTTTGGGTCAGCCCCAAGGCGCCGCGAAAGCTTCCCCCCTCCCGCTCGCGGCGCCTTTTTTTTAACTGCCGTTCCCAAGGCTCGGTGCATCCGAGATCTCGTCCAGCAGAAACGCGTATTCCATCGCGATCTCCCGATACCGTTGGAATCGCCCGGATTTGCCGCCGTGGCCCGCCTCCATTTCCACGTGCATCAGCAGCCGATTGCGATCGGATTTCAGCGCGCGCAGTTTGGCCACCCACTTGGCCGGCTCGTAATACTGGACCTGGCTGTCCCAGAGGCCGGTGGTGACGTAGAGAGCGGGATAGTCCTTGCGGCTGACGTTGTCATACGGCGAGTACGAGAACATGTAGTCGTAGTACGCGAGCTCCTCTGGGTCGCCCCACTCGTCGTACTCGTTGGTGGTCAGCGGGATGCTCTCATCCAGCATGGTGGTGACCACATCGACGAAGGGCACTTGCGCCACGATGCCGCGGTATTCGCCGTTGCTCATGTTGGCAACCGCCCCCATGAGCAGGCCGCCGGCGCTGCCGCCCATCGCAAAGACCTTGTCCTTGGCGCCGTAGCCGCGTTCCACCAGCATGCGGGTCACGTCTAAAAAGTCGTTGAAGGAGTTTTTCTTGAGCAGTTGCCGTCCGGCGTCATACCACGCGCGGCCCAATTCCTGGCCGCCCCGCACATGGGCGATGGCGTACACGAAGCCGCGATCGAGCAGGCTCAGCCGCGCCGCTGAGAAGCTCGGGTCCATCGATAGGCCGTAGGCGCCGTAGCCATATTGCAGCAGCGGCGCCGCGCCATGGCGCACGAAACCCTTGCGGTATACCAGCGACACCGGGATCGACGCGCCGTCGCGCGCCGGCGCCAGCAAAAATTCGGTGGCGTACTCGGCGGGGTCAAAACTGCCCAGCACCGGATCGCGTTTCAGCAGCACCTGCTCGCCTGTGCGGACGTTGTAGTCGTACAGCGTTGCCGGCGTGGTGAGCGACGAATAGGCATAGCGCACGATCTCGGTGTTCAATTCCGGGTTGACGGATATCGAGGTGGTGTAGGCAGCCTCGTCGCTGGCAATGAAAAATTCCGTCCCGTCCTTAAGCCGATGAATGCAAATTTTGCGCAGGCCCTCGCTGCGCACCGACACCGCGAGAAACTCCTGGAATACGTCGAACTCCTCGATGTAGGCAGCATCGCGATGCGCCATGACATCGACCCAGCCGCCGCGGTCGCTGTGCGCGCCGATCGGCGCTCGCGCCAGACGGAAATTGCGCGCCCGCCAATTGGACCTGACGATGAAGGCGTCGCCGAGATGCTCGATATCGTATTCATGGTCCGCTTCGTGCGGCAGGAACACCTCGAAACGAAGCTGCGGATCGTCGGCCCGGGCGAAGCGCCACTCCGACGACAGTGTGCTTTCCATGTGCAGGAAAATGAACGCGTCGGATTTCGATTTCGACACCCCGGTGTAGAAGCTCTTGTCGGTTTGTTCGAAGACCAGCACGTCCTGCTTGGGATCCTCCCCGAGCACATGCTTCTTGACGTAGATGCCGAGCAGCGTTTCCGGATCCTTCTCGACATAGAGCAGGGTCTTATTGTCGTTCGCCCAGGCCAGGTCCGCTTCGACATCGGGGATGGCGACCGGCTGGATCTCGCCGTCCAGAAGGTTCTTGAATTTCAGGGTGAATTGGCGGCGGCCGGTGGTGTCCTCGCAATACGCCAGCCAATTCGAATCGAGCGAGATATCCATGGCGCCAATGCGATAATAGGCGTGTCCTTGGGCGTGCAGGTTCGCGTCCAGCAGGATCTCCTCCGCCGCGTCGAGCGAGCCCTTGCGGCGCACAAATATCGGGTGCTCCTTGCCCGGCTCGAAGCGCGTGCTGTACCAATAGCCGTCCTTTCGATACGGCACGGTGGAGTCGTCCTGCTTCAGCCGAGCGATGATTTCGTCATACAGGGCGTCTTCCAGCGGCTTGGCGCCGCGCATGCTGTGCTCGCGATAGGCATTTTCCGCGTTGAGGTAGGCCAGCACCTCCGGATTGCTGCGGGCGTCGTCCCGCAGCCAGTAATAGGGGTCGTCGCGCACCCCATGGGGCGAAACCACGGCGTGAGGCCGCGTGGCGGCAATGGGGGGATTCGGCTCGGATTCACGCATCTCTTTTTAGGTTGTCCTGGTTGGAGGCGCGAGTATAGTCAAGAGAACTGACGGGCGTCCGATCGCGGCAATATCGGAGGTAAGTATGCAGACCGTAAATCAATTGCTTCAGGTGAAGGGCAGCCAGATTTTCTCCGTCGCGCCGACGGATTCGGTGTTGCGCGCGATCGAAATCATGGCGACGCGGCATGTGGGTGCCTTGCTGGTGATGCAGGAAGGCACATTGCTGGGCATCATTTCGGAGCGCGACTACGCCCGTAAGGTCATTTTGAAAAATCGCTCATCGCACGACACCCCGGTGAGCGACATCATGAGTTCGCCGGCGGTGAGCGTGACGCCCGACGACACCGTGCATCAGTGCATGCAGCTCATGACCGACGGTCGATTCCGGCACCTGCCGGTGGTGAAGTCGGGCCGCGTGGTCGGCATGCTGTCCATCGGCGATCTCGTCAAGGCCGTCATCCAAGAGCAGACCCAGCAGATCGAACAGTTGGAACGCTACATCGCCGGGTAACACCCTTGCCAATCGGGGCGCCCTCCATATAAGGTAAGTTCCATACACCGGCGCGCTTCGCGGCGATTGCCCCCTTGCCTTAGGCGCTCAATATTTTTGAGCGCTGAGAACCGAGTTAAGTTCTTGTTTTGAAAAGCTCCCTGCGTCCAACGCAGGGTTCTGGCTTTAAGATTGGGCGCGCGACATGGCGATTAAAGACACCACTGCTTTCAACACGCACTTAAATGGCGCCGATCCGCGCCGCGGCGATTGGGGCCTGTGCCGTGCCGCCCATGAAAAGGACTCCTGCGGCTTTGGTTTGATCGCCAGCTTGGATGATCGCGCCAGCCACTGGGTTGTAAAAACCGCCATCAGTTCGCTGAACCGGCTGACGCACCGTGGCGCTATTGCGAATGACGGCAAGACCGGCGATGGCTGTGGCTTGTTGATCAAGCAGCCGACCGCGTTCTTAAGAGCGGTGGGCGCCGAGGCGGGCTTGGAGCTCAAGCCGATGTTTGCCGCGGGCCTCGTATTCTTGAATCACAACGCCGCCAAGGCGGCGCAGGCCCGCGAAACCCTCCGCGCCGAGCTGCGGTCCGAGAATTTGCCAATCGCGGGATTTCGCGCGCTGCCGACGGATGCCGGCGCTTGCGGTGCGGAGGCCCTGAAAAGCTTGCCCGTCATCGAGCAGGTCTTCGTGAACGCGCCCGGCGACCTCGACGAGGCCGCCTTCAACCGAAAACTGTTCATGGCGCGGCGGCGCTGCGAGAAAAAGCTCGAGGCGGAGGATCCGCTGTTCTACATCCCGTCGCTCTCGGCCAGCACCATCGTCTACAAGGGCATGGTCATGCCCGAGTTTCTGGCGCAGTTCTATCCCGATCTTCAGGATCCGCGCCTGGAAGCCTCGGTGGTGGTATTTCACCAGCGCTTTTCCACCAACACGCTGCCGCAGTGGCGCCTTGCGCATCCCTATCGGTACCTGGCGCACAACGGCGAGATCAACACCGTGCAGGGCAACCGCAGCTGGGCGGTCGCGCGCGGCCCGCTGTTCAAATCGCCGCTATTGCCGGAGTTGAGCGACATTCTGCCGCTGGTGTCCCTGACCGGTTCGGATTCCCAGTCGCTCGACAACATGCTGGAAGTGCTGCTCGCCGGGGGCCTTGATCCCATGCATGCCATGCGCATGCTGGTCCCGCCGGCCTGGCAGTCGGTGGACATGATCGATCCGGATTTGAAGGCCTTTTACGAGTACTACGCCACGCATATGGAGCCCTGGGATGGTCCCGCCGGCATTGTGCTCACTGACGGCCGCTATGCCTGCTGCACCCTGGACCGCAACGGGCTGCGCCCCGCGCGCTGGGTCGTCACCCGTAATCGGCACATCACCGTCGCCTCGGAAGCGGGCGTGTGGGATTACGCGCCCGAGGATGTCGTCGACAAGGGCAAGCTCGGGCCCGGCGAAATGTTGGCGCTCGATCTGAAGACCTCGGAGCTCATGAATACCCGGCGCATCGACGAGCTTCTCAAGAGCCGCCATCCCTACAAGGTATGGCTCAAGAAAGGGGTGCGCTATCTGCAAACCGATCTCATCGATCCGCGGCTCGCGGCCGAGCCCTTCGATCGCGAGGTCCTCGCGCAATATCAAAAAATGTTCAATGTCTCGGCGGAAGAGCGCGACGAGATCATCCGGGTTCTGGCCGAGGACGAAAGCGAAGCGGTCGGCTCGATGGGCGACGACACACCGATGCCGGTGCTGTCGAGGAAAGTGCGCTCCTTGTACGATTATTTTCGCCAGCAGTTCGCCCAGGTCACGAATCCCCCCATCGACAGCTTGCGCGAAAGCATCGTGATGTCGCTGCAGACCCAGATCGGACCCGAGGCGAATATCTTCGTGCCTGCACCTAAGCACGCGGAGCAAATCGTCCTGAGCTCGCCGATTCTTTCGCAGCGCAAGCTGCGGCAAATCGTGGCGCTCGCCGAATCCGGCATCCCGAACGAATTCATCGATCTGCAGTACGACGAACATCTCGACCTCAAAACCGCGCTGTCGAGAATATGCGACCACGCGGAAACCGCGGTGCGCTTGGGCAAGCTCGTGCTGCTGCTGTCGGATCGCTACCTGGTCAAAGGCAAGCTGCCCGTTCATGCGCTCCTGGCGACGGGCGCCGTGCATCATCGCCTGGTGGCGACCGGCCTGCGCTGCAAGTGCAACATCCTGGTCGAAACCGGCACGGCCCGCGATGCGCATCATTTCGCCTGCCTGATCGGCTACGGCGCGACTGCCGTGTATCCCTATCTCGCCTACCAGACCCTGTTCGACATGATGCGCAAGGGCGTGCTCAAAATGGAGGCGATTGCGCGCCAGGAATTGGGCCGAAGCTACCGGCGCGGCATCCGCAAAGGCTTGTTCAAAATCATGTCCAAGATGGGCATCTGCACGGTGGCCAGCTATCGCAGCGCGCAGCTGTTCGAGATCGTGGGCTTGAGCGAGGACGTGGTGCGGCTGTGCTTTGACGGCACCGAAAGCCGTATTCAAGGCGCCGACTTCGACGACCTCAAGGCGGATTCGCAATATCTGGCGACGCGCGCCTGGGACAAAGCCGAGCCGGTGAGCCAGGGCGGCTTCCTCAAGTACATGCACAACGGCGAATACCACATGTACAACCCGGACGTGGTGGCGACCCTGCAATCCGCCGTCATGACGGGCAGCTATGAGCAGTACCGGGAGTTCGCGGGCCTGGTGAATGAGCGGCCCGTGTCCTGCATCCGCGACCTCCTGAAACTAAAGAGCGGCGCCGCACCGATCCCCATCGAGGAGGTCGAACCGATCTCCGCCATTGTCGCGCGCTTCGACGGCGCCGGCATGTCGTTGGGCGCCCTCTCGCCCGAAGCACACGAGGCGCTGGCGATTGCCATGAATCGACTGGGTGCGCGCTCGAATTCCGGCGAGGGCGGCGAAGATCCGGTGCGCTACGGCACCGAAAAGAATTCCAAGATCAAGCAGGTGGCTTCCGGCCGCTTCGGCGTGACACCCGAATACCTGATCAATGCCGAGGTTCTGCAGATCAAAATCGCGCAGGGTGCGAAGCCGGGCGAGGGCGGCCAGCTTCCCGGCCACAAGGTGAATGACATGATCGCGCGACTGCGTTTTGCGCGGCCGGGCGTGGGCCTGATCTCGCCGCCGCCGCATCATGACATCTATTCCATCGAGGACCTGGCGCAGCTGATTTTCGACCTGAAGCAGGTCAACCCTCGAGCGTTGGTGTCGGTGAAGCTGGTCGCCGAGCCGGGTGTGGGCACGGTGGCGGCCGGCGTCGCAAAGGCGTACGCGGATCTCATCACGATTTCAGGCTACGACGGCGGCACCGGCGCCAGCCCGCTATCGTCCATCAAGTACGCGGGCACGCCGTGGGAATTGGGATTAGCGGAGACCCACCAGACGCTGCGCGCCAATGAATTGCGCCATCGCGTTCGGCTGCAGACCGATGGCGGCCTGAAGACCGGGCTGGACGTCATCAAGGCGGCGCTGATCGGCGCCGAGAGCTTCGGATTCGGCACCGCGCCCATGGTCGCGTTGGGCTGCAAGTATCTGCGCATCTGTCATTTGAACAATTGCGCCACCGGCGTCGCGACCCAGCACAACGTGCTGCGAAGCAAGTACTTCATCGGCTTGCCCGAGATGGTGATCAACTATTTCAAGTTCGTGGCGCAGGAATGCCGCGAGATCATGGCGTCTTTGGGGGTGCGCACCCTGGCCGAGCTGATCGGGCGCACCGAGCTGTTGGAAATTCTGCCCGGCGAAACCTCGAAGCAGCGCAAGCTGGATTTGACGCCGGTTTTGGCCAATGCCGCCTTGGTCTCGGACAAACCGCAATACTGTCTCGATCCCCAGAATGCGCCCTTTGACAAAGGGGTGCTGGCGGAGAAGATGCTGCGCGACATGCGCGCGGCGATCGACGCCAAGACGGGCGGCAAATATTCCTACCGCATCAACAATTTCAACCGCTCAATCGGCGCCCGAATTTCCGGCGAGATCGCGCGACGCTGGGGCAATGCCGGCATGAGCGAGGCGCCGCTGGTCGTCGACTTGAAAGGATCGGCCGGCCAGAGTTTCGGCGTTTGGAATGCCGGAGGCCTGCACCTGCGGCTCGAGGGCGAGGCCAACGACTATGTGGGCAAGGGAATGGCCGGCGGCAAAATCATCTTGAAGCACCATGCCAAATCCAGATTCACGGCGCGCGACACCGTGATCATGGGCAACACCTGCCTGTATGGCGCCACCGGCGGCGAGCTGTACGCGGCGGGCCGCGCCGGCGAACGATTTGCGGTGCGCAATTCCGGCGCGCTCGCAGTGGTGGAGGGTACGGGCGATCACTGCTGCGAATACATGACGGGCGGCGTGGTCTGCGTGCTGGGCACGACGGGCGTGAATTTCGGCGCCGGGTTCACCGGCGGCTTTGCCTATGTGCTCGACATGGAGCGGGATTTCGTCGACCGCTACAACCACGACCTCATCGACATTCACCGCGTGTCGCCGGAAGGCATGGGTACCCATGTGCAGCATTTGCGCGGCCTCATCGAAGCCCATGTCGAGGCCACGAACAGCGAATGGGGTACGCAGTTGCTCAACGATTTTCGCACTTATATCGGCCGGTTTTGGGTGGTCAAACCGAAGGCTTCCGCGATCGACTCATTGCTGGAAAACCTGCGCCGCGCCGCATAAGGCACGCGACGCGCATGGCCATGGCCGACAAGCATCTGCAGTTTCTCGATATTCCGCGCAAGGAACCGGACAAGCTGCCCGTCGAGGTGCGCACCACTCAGTTTCGCGAGATCTATGCGCAATACAGCGCCGAATCCGCCTCTCAGCAAGCGGGGCGTTGCATCTCCTGCGGCAATCCCTTTTGCGAATGGAAGTGTCCGGTTCACAACTACATTCCCAATTGGCTGGCGCTGATCAACGACGGCAAGCTGTTCGAAGCCGCGGAGCTGTCGCATCAGACCAATTCGCTGCCGGAGATGTGCGGCCGCATCTGCCCGCAGGATCGGCTGTGCGAGGGCGCGTGCACCTTGAACGACGGCCTCGGCGCGGTGAGCATCGGCGCCATTGAAAAATACATCACCGACGAAGCTTTCCGGCAGGGCTGGAAGCCCGACATGTCGAATGTGGTGCGCACGAACAAACGTGTGGCGGTGGTGGGCGCGGGTCCTGCGGGACTGGCCTGTGCAGACATCTTGGTGCGCAACGGCGTCAAGCCCGTGGTGTTCGACCGCTATGCCAAGATCGGCGGTCTGCTGACCTTCGGCATACCGCCGTTCAAGCTTGAAAAAGAGGTGGTGGAAAAGCGCCGCCAGATCATGGAGACCATGGGGGTGGAATTTCGCCTGAACACGGAAGTCGGACGCGACATCGCCTTCGAGCAGCTGGAGCGGGAATTCGACGCGGTATTCTTAGGGATGGGCACGTACACCTACGTCAAGGGCGGTTTCGACGGCGAGGATTTACCCGGTGTTCACGAGGCGCTGCCCTATCTGATTTCCAACATCAATCGCGAGCTCAAGCTCGAGAACGGCGCCGACTTCATCGACATGAAGGACAAGAACGTGGTGGTCCTGGGCGGCGGCGATACCGGAATGGATTGCAATCGAACGGCGATACGCCAGGGCGCCGCCAGCGTCACCTGCACCTATCGCCGCGATGAAGCCAACATGCCGGGATCGCGGCGCGACTACAAGAACAGCAAGGAGGAGGGCGTTGAATTTCTTTTCAATCGCCAGCCGATCGAAATCGTCGGTGTCGAACGCGTGCAGGGTGTGAAGCTGGTGCAGACGCGCTTGGGCGCTCCCGATGCGCGCGGGCGCCGCGTGCCCGAGACCGTGCCCGGAACGGAGGAAACCATCGCCGCCGATGCGGTGATCATCGCCTTCGGTTTTTTGCCGAGCCCGCCCGATTGGTTTCAATCGCAGCGCATCGAGCTGCATGGCAATGGCCGCGTGCGCGTCTCCGGCGCCCCGCATTCCCGTTTTCAAACCACCAACCCGAAAATCTTCGCGGGAGGCGACATGGTGCGAGGATCGGACCTGGTGGTGACGGCGGTGTTCGAAGGGCGCGAGGCCGCGCAGGGGATATTGCGGCATCTGGGATTGCGCAGCGCGAATGCTTGACACGCGGTTCGCACGGCGCTCAAAGTTTGGCGATCAATCAATCGGAGAACACCATGTGTGAGAAGGACGATTTAGACGACATGTATGAAATTTCCCGCGCCCGCGATCTGTCGAGAAGGCAGTTCGGGGCGCTGACGCTGGGTGTCGGCTTGACCGCCATCCTGCCGCGGCTGGCCGATGCCGCCGACACCAAGGAATCAGAAGTCGAGATCAAAACCCCCGACGGCACCTGCGATGCCTATCTGGTGCATCCGGTGAATGGGAAGCATCCGGCGGTGTTGATCTGGCCGGACATTTTCGGTTTGCGTCCTACCTTCAGACAAATCGCTACGCGTCTGGCCGAGTCGGGATACACCGTGCTCGTGATCAATCCATTTTATCGCACCAAAAAAGCACCGACCGCGCCGGAGCATCCGGATTTCAACGATCCTGCGACGCGCCAGTCCTTGATGAGCCTGGCGGGTACGTTGTCGCCCGCCACCGCGCTCACTGATGCCACCGCTTTTGTCGCCTATCTGGATAGCCAGCCGGCGGTGGACAAGAAGAAAAAAATGGGCACAACGGGTTATTGCATGGGCGGACCTTTTGTCATGCGAACGGCAGCCTCATTTCCCGATCGTGTGGGCGCCGGCGCGACATTTCACGGCGGCGGTCTCGCAACGGATAAACCCGAAAGTCCGCATTTGCTGATCCCTAAGATGAAGGCGCACTTTCTCATCGCCATCGCCGAAAATGACGATCAGAAAGAACCGCAGGCCAAAGACATGCTCAAGGAAGCTTTCGCCAAGGCTCATTTGCCCGCTGAAATCGAAGTGTATACGGGCACCAAGCACGGTTGGTGTCCGCCTGATTCCCAGGTCTACAATGCCGATCAGGCCGAAAAAGCCTGGAGCCGCATGATGGCGTTGTTCAAGGCGGCGCTGGTCTAAAGAGGCGGGCAAAAGGCTTAAGCCCTCCCGCGCGGCAAGCAATATCGAGGTCCGAAAACGGCGAGTATTTAGCCCTGGTAGGGGCTAATGTAGCGCCATGGAACTCGATTCAAATGCTTGTTTTCGCGCGGTGAGGGCCCGCGATCGCCGCTTTGACGGCCATTTTTACGTCGGCATCACCTCGACGCATATTTATTGCCGGCCGATTTGCACGGCGCGTCCCGCAAATCGCAAAAATATGCGTTTTTATTCGCATGCGGCAGCCGCTGAAGGCGCCGGCTTCAGACCCTGTCTGCGTTGCCGTCCCGAGCGGGCCCCCGGAACGGCTCCGGTCGATGCCGTCAGCCGACTGGTCGGCGCCGCCATGGCCGGCATCGAAGAACATGCCCTGTCGAGCGCGCGGGTGGGAGATCTGGCCGCCTCATTGGGTGTGAGCGACCGGCATTTGCGACGGGTCACTGAATCGGAGCTGGGCGTTTCGCCGATCGAATTGGCCCAGACGCAGCGCTTGCTGCTCGCCAAACGATTGCTCCGCGAGACCTCGCTGCATCTGACCGACATCGCTTTTGCCAGCGGCTTCGGTAGCGTGCGCCGCTTCAATGCATTGTTCAAATCACGCTATGGCTTGAGTCCGCGCGCGATCCGCGGCAAGGCGATCGACACCGACACGTTGAGCGTTCAGCTGGAATTCAGACCCCCGCTGGCATGGAAGAGTCTGCTGGCATACCTAAGCCTGCGCGCCATACCGGGCGTCGAAATGGCGGACGACACGCATTATCGACGCACCGTAGCCATCGGCGCCGCCAAGGGTTGGATCGCCGTGTCCATGCACTCAAGCGGCCATGCGCTGAATTTGGAAATCTCTCCATCGCTGACGCCGGTCATCGGCGCCGTCATCGGCCGGGTCAAGCACCTGTTCGATTTGGGCGCCGCCCCCGATTCGGTGCGGGCGGTGCTGCGGCAAGACGAGATACTCGCTGCCACGGTGAAAAGACTCCCCGGCTTGAGGGTCGCCGGCGCCTTCGACGGATTCGAACTGGCCGTGCGCACGGTGCTGGGACAACAGGTGTCGGTGAAGGGCGCGAGTACGATTGCCGGGCGCTGGGCCGAAGCCTTCGGCGAGCCCATCGCGACCCCCTACGCACAGCTCCATCGATTGGCGCCGACCGCGGATCAGATGGCTGCCGTGGGTGCCGAACAAATCGCCGCGCTGGGAATGGTGGGCGCCCGCGCCCGATGTCTGGTGGGCCTGGCGCAAGCGGTCTCGCAGCGTAAGATCGTGCTGGCCTTTGCATCGAATGTCGAAGAACAAATCGAGAGCTTGATGAGCTTGCCGGGCATCGGTCATTGGACGGCAAATTACATCGCCATGCGCGCGCTGCATTGGCCCGATGCATTTCCGACCGGCGATTTGGTATTGATGCGCGCGGCGGGTGCGAATCAGAAACAATTGCAGCGGCGCTCCGAGGCCTGGCGCCCGTGGCGTGCCTATGCGGCACATTATCTTTGGCAATCATCAGGAGTAGTGCCATGAACGCTTTTTGTTATGTCGATAGCCCCATCGGGCGCTTGATGCTCACCACCGATGGCACGGCACTGACGGGTTTGTACATGAACTTGTACCGCAACAAGCCGACCAAGCTGCCTGACTTGAGCGATGACTGGGTACAAAATGCCACCATCGACCCGTTGCCGGCCGCAGCGCGTCAGCTGAAAGAATACTTCGCCGGCAAGCGGCGCGAATTCAATCTGCCGCTGCGCATGCAGGGCACGGAGTTTCAACAGCGCGTTTGGCGCGAGCTGACCAAAATTCCATTCGGAGAGACCCGCAGCTACGGCGAACTCGCCAAGCTTCTGAACAATCCCAACGGTTCGCGGGCCGTGGGCCTGGCGAATGGCCGCAATCCCATCGCCATCATCGTTCCCTGTCATCGGGTGATCGGTGCCGATGGTTCCTTGACGGGCTTTGGCGGAGGAATCGATCGCAAGGAATGGCTGCTGTCCCATGAGGGGCTTCCCGGCACGGGCGATCTGGCCTTGGGCGAACCCGTGGGCGCGCTGAGGTTCAAGCCTGCAAGGCCCGGGGCCGCCGCTTAAGACTCTCTTAGATGAGCTGCAGCGTGATGGTAAAGACCACGCCGCCGCCATCTTCGCGGTTGGCGGCCACGGCCGTGCCGCCGTGGAATTCGGCGACCAGCCGCACTATGTACAGCCCCAGGCCGAAATGCGGCTTGTCATCGCCGCCGTCGCGCTGCTCGAACAGGGATTCGAACAGGCGGTCCATGAGGGCCTGCGGGATCAAGGGTCCGTCGTTGACGACTTGCAGGGAATAATTGGCTTCCACGCGTTCCAAACGCACCGTGATCCTGCCGCCCGGCGGACAAAAATCCACCGCATTCTCGATGAGCTTGTCGAGCAGCTGCACCATGAGATCGGGTGCGCCGCGCGCAAAGCAAGGATCGGGCGGCACCTCGAGGATGAATTGGCTCGAGGCGAATCCATCGCGATAGGCGGCCACCGCGGAGATCAGCAGCTCGCGCAGATCGAAATTCACGCGTTCGGACTGCTTGATGCTTTCTTCGACCCGCGCCGCCGCACCCAGCGCGCTCAAGATGGACTGCAGCCGCTGCGTGCCTTCGCGGGCCCGGGTTATATAGAGGCGCTGATCGTCGCGCAGGCCTTCCGACTCGAGATTGTCCAGGGAAGATCGCACGATGGTCAGGGGCGTGCGCAGCTCATGCGATAGCTTGCCGCCCAGCGTCCGAAGATATTGGGTATGTTCGTTGAGCCTTCCCAAGAGCCTCTCGAAGCCGCGAGACAGGGAACCGATTTCATCCGCACTCGCGGACTCCGGCATGGTCAGTTGAATTCGGCCGTCGCTCCCCACCGCGGAATCCGCGGCGTCGCGCAGCCGTCCGATGCGCACGCTGATCCAGGTGGCGAAGGCGAACATGATGACGACGGCGGCCGCGGTGGCGATCAGGGTGAGATTGAACAAGCGGCTGAGCGCACGGTCGCGCAGCGCCAGGAGTTGATCCGCGGCCTGTTCCAGGACCACCGCGCCATGCAGCTGCCCATCGATGACGATCGGCGCCGCGGCCGTCAACAACATCTCGCGCAACCGGCCGGTCAGCACCCATTGAGCATGCGGATGACCCTTCAGCGCCGAGTCGACGCTGTCGCCGCTCAATCGGTCCGGCGCAGAGACGAGTGTCGGCATGTCGGAAGTATCGACGCCCATGAGGTAGCGATACCAAATGGGTTCGGATTCCTCGGCCTCATAGCGTTTTTTCGAGAATATGCTTCCGGCGGTGCCGAGCTTCAGTGCGTTCGCGTCGATGACGGTGGCGCGGGTGCTGTCCCCGATGAAGCTCTGCAGCAGCGTATCGAGCCCAGCAGTCGCAAAGAACAAGCGTCCGCCCTTGGAATCGGCCGTGCCAAAGCCGGCGCGGCCCTTGCCGCGGCCATCGACTGCCTCGACCCAGAGGTGGCGGCCGACAAAGCTCAAGGGTATGCGCGCCTCCAGACGATAGCCGGCGGCGGTCTGCAGCCAGAATGCCTGAATGCGCGGTTCCGAGACCACCCGCTCCGTGCCATCGTCGCCCTTGGCGACGGCTTGTGCCGCGATCAACCCCGGCGCGTCCGTGCCGAAGAAATACGCCGCCGTTCCATTCGGGCCCTCCAGGGTCAGGTTCACCCGATCGAAGCGATCCTTGTCCGGCTGGACATTGTGGGGTTGAGCAACAAAATGCGTGTCATCGACCTCAATGAATAAATACAGAAAGCGTTCGCTCGAGCCCGCCTGCACGCGCGCGCGATAGCCGCTCTGGGTGGGCAGCGAGGTCGGCTCGGCCGGGACGTCCCAATCCTCGCGATAGCCGTCGAGCAAGGGCTGGGCGACCAACGGATAGACATAGAGATCGCCCGCGGCCGCCGAAAAGCCTTCCGTATCGCCGGCGTCGTGGAATACCCGCTGCGGCTGCGCCGACAGTGCGTTGGCGATGGTGCCGGCGCTCGCCAACAACGATTGCTCCTGCGAACTTCGCAGCGCGGTCTCGAGCTCACGGGCGTATTGGCAGCCGGCCCAGGGCAACACCAGCGTGGTGAGCGCAACAATCAGCAATTGAAGTCGAATGCTCACCGGGAATACTCAGGCAGGCTCCTCAACCCAGCGATAACCCATTCCGTACACGGTCTGAATGGCATCGAACGCAGGGTCGACTTGCTGGAACTTGCGCCGCATCCGCTTGATGTGCGAGGTGATGGTGTTGTCGTCCAAGACCACGTTGGCGGCGTCCATCAATTGCTGGCGATTCTTGACGTGCCCGGGGTTGCGCGCGAGCGCATGCACGATCCAAAATTCAGTCAAGGAGAGGGTGACAGGCGAGCCATTCCAGGTGGTCTGCATCTTTTCGCCGTCGATCGACAGCGCGCCGCGCCGGATGATTTCCGCGGCATTGTCGGGCCGCCGCAAAGCATCGATGCGCCGGAACAGCGCCGCGACCCGCGCCGCCAGGTGCGGCAGGCTGACATCCTTGGTCAGAAAATCATCGGCGCCCAGGCGCAAGCCCGACACCGCGTCGAGTTCGCTGTCCCGGGCGGTCAGAAAGATGATCGGCAGTTCCGCCGACAGTGCCCGTAGGTCACGGCACAGATCAAACCCGCCCTCGGCCTCATCCTCGAGCGAGATGTCGATGATGGCCAGATCAGGCAGGCGGGTGGTGAAGGCCTGCATGGCCGTGCGGCGATTTCCATAGGTCTTGATCGAATAGCCGTGGCGCGCCAGCGCGGCGGCATAATTCTCGCGCAGAGCGGGCTCATCCTCGACGACGGCAATCTGCTTTTTCATGCCCGGAATCATAGCTTAATCAGGGAGTTCGGCGCGGCGGCCCGGCGCGTTGCCATGATTGGTCAGAATTGGCCCGCGCATTGCCCGGTTTGCGTCTTCGAAGCACGCAGCTTTTGTTCGGACACTGGCCTCGTACCACGAACGAGGAGACGCACATGAACACCCTAAAGTCCAACTGTCAGCCCGCATCCTTCTGGGCTTCACGGCGCGAGGCATCGCTTAACTGGCTGGCGCTCGGTCTGTTGCTCGCTGCGTGGAATGCGTCGAGCAATAATGACACGGCGGCAAATACGCGGCCGCGGCCGGAGGCACTGCGCGGCTATCCTTATGTCTCGGTCCGGGCGGCGAATCGCATCGCGGCCGTGGATCGATAAGGGCGCGCAGTCAAGAAATCGTCACAGTACTGTAATCCGTAAAGCCTCTAATGCAGAGGCGCATGGTAGTGGCCGAGAGTCAAAAGCAGATCTTGATTGT
Organism: Steroidobacteraceae bacterium; assembly: GCA_035488895.1. GTDB lineage: Bacteria > Pseudomonadota > Gammaproteobacteria > Steroidobacterales > Steroidobacteraceae > Bog-1198. The sequence continues at coordinate 5,161 of DATHKV010000090.1, read as the reverse complement.
CGACCGGGACGTCGCAACCATCGAACCGCTGCGCGAGCGGCTGAAGCAGGAAGGGTTTTTCGTGCTCGCCATCACCGATGGAGCGGCGGCGGCGGGCGCCATCGAGGAACGACCGCCGCAGTTGATCATCGTCGATTGGAACATGCCGGGCCTCGCGGCTCTCCAGTTGATCGAGCGCGTGCAGGCTGCGCGCCGACTGCAACCGTTGCGGCTGATCATCCTGTCGGACCTGTCGGGTGAGCAGGACGTCGTGTCGGGTTTGAACATGGGCGCTGACGATTACATTGCGAAGCCGTTTTCGCTTCGCGAAGCGGTTGCCCGGATTCACGCCGTGTTGCGCACGCGCTCATCCGACAGCAACGGGGCCCTGAACTTTGAGCGCTTGATGCTAAACACGGCGACGAATCGCGTGACGGCGCAGGGCGTTCTGTTGAATGTACGCGGCGCAGAGTATCGCCTGCTGGAATTTCTGATGTCGCATCCCGGAAAAGCGTTCAACCGCACGCAGCTGCTTGCCCAGGTTTGGGCAGGCGATCCGGACATCGACGAGCGCACGGTCGACGTCAATGTGCAGCGCCTGAGAAAGATCTTGACGAAGCCCGGCTATGAGGCATGCATACAAACCGTGCGCGGCTTCGGCTACCGATTTATCGAGAGATAGGTCACGTTTCTATTGTTTCACGCGACGTTCCACGGCTAACCCTCTTTTTTGTAAGCAAATCTTCTCTTTCGAGTCACGGATTCGTAACACCAAGCCGCGAAGGTGTCGGGTAACGAGTTCGGATTCTTGGGAGGAAGACATGATGGACCGCAACCCACCGACACTGCGATTGCGCACGGTCTTCATTTCGGACATTCATCTGGGCTTCAAGGGATGCAGCGCGGATCTGCTGCTCGACTTTTTGCACCATGTCGAAATGGACACGCTGTTCTTGGTCGGGGACATCATCGACGTGTGGAGCATGCAAAGATCGATGTTTTGGCCGCAGGCGCACAACAATGTGCTGCGCACGATCTTGGGCAAAGCCAAGCGCGGCACCAAGGTCATTTTCGTGCCCGGTAATCACGACGAGGTGTTTCGCGAATTTGACGGCGCCGTGTTCGGCAATCTGGAAATTCACCGCGAGTACATCCACCGCGGCGCCGACGGCAATCAAATGCTGGTGCTGCATGGCGATGAATTCGACAGTGTGGTGAAATGCAGCCCCTGGCTCGCGAAGCTCGGCAGCAACATTTACGACCTCCTGCTGGCCGCGAATCCCTATATCAACTGGTTCCGGCGCAAACTCAATCTGCCGCACTGGTCGTTATCCATGTATCTGAAGCACAAGGCAAAGACGGCCGTGCAATACATCGGCAGCTTCGAGGAAGCTGTGGCCCAAGCGGCGCGCAAGCGCGGCGTCGACACCGTGGTGTGCGGCCACATTCACCATGCCGAGATTCGGGACATCGACGGTATTCGCTACTGCAACGACGGCGACTGGGTTGAAAGCTGCACCTCGCTGGTCGAGGACATGAATGGCCAGTTGCGTCTGATCGACTGGCCCAAGCTGCGGGCGCAGGTTCAGGATCAACCCGTTGCGCTGCCGCTCGGACAGGCTGCTTGAGGATTTTGGAATGAACGAGGTTTGCGATATTTGGAGTTCGCCCTGGCGTACGCTTCACCGCAGCGCCCCGCCCGCAGCGGCTTCGCCTTCGGCCGCGGCCGCGCGCCAGCAAGCGGCGCGGCGAGAAGCGGTGTGGCAAGAGGCCGCGACCGCCAGTGTCTCGTGGCTTGGCCGCGCACGCACGGCCGCCTCCCAAAAAACGAGGTGAGGTCCGCTCCGACAGCCGCGCGCTAGAAGAATCGCCGCAGCTGTCCATCAATCGTCACATTGGCGAGGCAAGCTTGTGACTCCACCCATTGGGAGGAGTTGACCATGAGCAGTCTTGATCTGGAACTCGACGGCAGAATGGACGATCTGGAACTCCAGTGGCGCGAGGCACGCGAGGCGAGCATCATCGCGCGTGCCGAGTATCTGGCGCTCGGAGCCGACCTTGAGGCCAACGCCGCCCTCATCAGTTCCGCGCGCGATCGCCTACGCCGCGCCGAAACGCGCGAGGCGGGGATCTACTCAAAAATCGAGCTGCTCGAAGACAGCATGCTCGGATTGAGCTAACCCATGAGGCTCGTTTGCGCCGATCGCGAATCAGAAGCCGCCAACGAAGTCATCGAGCGGCGGTGGTTTGCGCTCTTGTCCGCCATCCGCAGCTTGCAGACTGAATGCAGCGTCCTGCTGGAAGCCTCGAAGTTGGCGGACGTCGCCTGGCGACGCGCCTGCATGCAGCTCGCGGAATTCGAGGCGCTCCGGGATGCGCTTGAAGAGGAGATGTCCGTCAGGGCGCCCGCCGCGCCGATGACGAGAAGCGAATACCGAAGCGGCGGTAGACGTTGGACAGCAGCCACATCGGCCCGATGAGGAGAAATTGCAGGTCCTTGAAAAAGGACGGACGCTTCTTTTCGATGGCATGCCCGATGAACTGGCCGATCCACGCCAGAACAAACAGGGTCACGCAAATCAGCCACAGCGGCGCAAAGCGGTTGCCGCTGAGTGCATCGATGGACCACAGCATCAGCGCCAGCAGGGGTAGGATGCCGAGCGCCAGCGGCAACGACAGAAATGCGTAGTAAACGACTGCGAGCAGCGCAATGAGGGTGGCCCAGTTCGCGAACGGAATCGCGGCGCGGATTCCGTTGGGGAAGGGCGTGATCCACAAGAGACCGAGCACGCACCACAGGATCACCGGTACGCAAATCCAATGCAGTGCCTCATTGGTCGGATTGCGATGGCTGGACCCGTATTCATCCAGCCATTGATCGGCGCTACGCATGGTGGAACCGTACGCCTGCGCGGCTGCCAATTCAAATCGCCTTACGGATTGAAGGGGGTTTTTGTGCCCCTCGACGGCATGTTCTCGAGTTGGTCGAGCTCGTGCTGCTGCTGCAGTTCCATCCGATCGAGCTGGTCAGCCGTATAGCAGGTGGTGTCGCGCTGGATGCGGGAAGTCGTGATGAAATTGGATCGGCAGAACAATTGCTGCCCGTCCTTGTTGACCACTTTGAGGTTGAGGTTCCTGGCCTGGGCCAATCGCTGCGCCTGGATATCAGCAGTGGGAGCTGCAGCGGCCGGACTCGAGGGCGGCGTTGGTGGACTTGCGGGCTGACTTGCGCATCCACCCATTACCATCGCCATCCCGAGCATGAGTGCGCGCATACCGAATCCCTTTGGCTGAATCAGTCGGAAACCCAAGCCTAGCGCATCGATCATCGTAGAACCAGGAATTGGTTTGCACGGTCTTTGTCGGCAACAGGATCAGTGTACGCACGGGCGAACACCCACAAAAAAGCCGCCGATTGCTCGGCGGCTTGAATGACTCAATCACGAAATTTTAAGCGGCCGCCATCAACCCTTTGAGCTTGCTGATGGCGTTCGATTCGACCTGGCGCACACGCTCTGCCGAAATGCCGTATTCATCGGCAAGTTCATGCAACGTTGCCTTATCCTCGGTCATCCAGCGCCGCTTCAAGATGCTGCGGCTGCGCTCATCGAGTTTCTCGAGCGCCAGTTCCAAGCGATCGCTGGAATCCTCTTCCCATTCCGCACGTTCGACCTCGACGGCCGGATCGGCGTTGCTGGCCGGCAGATACATGGCCGGCGAATAAGCTTCCTCTTCATCGCTTTCCGGGGTCGGATCGAAGGACATGTCGCGGGCCGAGAGCCGCTGCTCCATCTCACGCACGTCGGCGACATCGACACCCAGATCGCGAGCCACGGCGGCGGTTTCCGCCTCCGACAGCCACGCCAGGTTCTTCTTCATCTTGCGCAGATTGAAGAACAGCTTGCGCTGCGATTTGGTGGTGGCCACCTTGACCAGGCGCCAATTGCGCAGCACGTACTCGTGAATCTCGGCCCGGATCCAATGCACGGCGAACGACACCAGACGGACGCCCACGGTCGGATCGAAGCGTTTCACCGCCTTCATCAGACCGACATTACCCTCTTGCACCAGATCGCCCATGGGCAGGCCATAGCCCAGGTACCCCCGTGCGATGTGCACGACGAACCTCAAGTGCGAGAGCACGAGTTGCCGGGCCGCGTCCAAATCGGCCTCGGAACGGAACCTCGTCGCCAGTGCGACTTCATCTTCCTTCGACAGAACCGGGATCTGGGATACGCGGTCTATATAAGAGTCCAGGCTCCCAACGGGGCCCGCGAACACCATTCCAGTTTGCTTTGCGACTAGAGCAGCAGACATTTACACCTACCTCCCAATCAAATCTTCGCCTAGATATATGTGAGCAATGATAGCACTCCTGAGATTAGAGTGCTAACGCCGCCCAGAGTTCTGCGTGCCAGCAAAGTATTTAAAAACATATACTTATGCCGGTTCGATAGCTCGGATATGTCGCGTTGCAGCAAGCCAGGACCCCAGCCAGGACAGCCCAACCGCAAGGCCTAAAACTGCCGCTGCCGTCGCGATTTTCAAGCCCTCCAAATTGAAGGCGCTGCCATACAAGAAGGCGAGCTGTGCGACCGGCCGAGCCAAGACGGCCGAGGCCACCGCCACCAGTATTAGTGCCAACAACCCGCCCCCCAATCCGTACCAGATCCCGCTGTAGAGAAACGGCCGTCGGGTAAATCCGTCCGAGGCGCCCACCAACTTCATGACCTCGATCTCGGCGCGGCGGTTCAAGATATCGAGTCGGATGGTATTGCTGACGATGAGCACGATTCCCGCCCCCAACAGGGCGCCGGTCAACAGAACCACCCGCCGCAATAGATCGATCATGGCGTGCAGGCGCTTCACCCATTCGGTGTCGATCTGCACGGTTTGCACATCGCCCATCCCTGAGATGGCGCTCTTGAGCGTTTCCGTTCCCTGCGGCGTGCTCGAACCTAAGGTCGGGGTCACGACCAGGGTGTCCGGCAGCGGATTGTCCGCCAAGACATCGAGCGCGGTGCCAAATCCCGAGTCGCGGCGAAACTCGATCAGCGCTTGATCGGCGCTGATGATGCGCACGGCCGCGACATCGCTGCGCTGGCGCAACTGCTTCGCGAGGGACTGCACGCGCGCGCCGCCGGCCTTCTTGTCCATATAGACCGACAAGTCATAGGCTTCG
>DATHKV010000089.1:0-45543 GCA_035488895.1 Steroidobacteraceae bacterium | reverse complement strand
GGCAAGGGCATCATGCTGGGGCCGAACAATTATCTGGGACGCGGATACCAGGTTGTGCCGGTGGCCATTACCGTCGAGGGCGCGAACATATTGACCCGCAACCTCATCATATTCGGGCAGGGTGCGGTGCGGTGCCATCCGTTCGTCTTGAAGGAAATGAATGCCGCCAAGAATCCCAATCGCGAGGTCGGGGTGCGCGAATTCGACGCCGCCGTGATGGGGCATGTCGGATTTGCGATCTCCAATGCGGTGCGCTCTTTCGTCCTCGGCCTGACTTCGGCGCGCTTCACCCGCGTGCCCGACACCGGCGCCACGGTGCGCTTCTTTCAACATGTCAATCGATACAGCGCCTCGTTTGCGCTGGCAACGGACGTGGCCATGCTGGCGCTCGGCGGCTATCTCAAGAAGAAGGAGACCCTGTCGGCGCGCCTGGGCGATGTGCTGTCGTCGATGTACCTGGCCTCGATGGTGCTCAAGCATCACGAAAATCAGGGCCGCCAGCCGGACGACCTGCCGCTGATCGAATGGGCCTGCCGCAGTCTTTTGTACCAGGCGCAGGAGCAGCTGCACCTTTTCCTGCGGAATTTCCCCAATCGCCCCCTCGCCATGTTCATGCGGCTGTGCATTTTTCCGCGCGGGCTGGCGTATTCGCCGCCGAGCGATAAGCTGGGCCACGCCATCGGCGAGCTCATCATGAATCCAACCGCCACCCGCGATCGCCTGAGCGCTAATATCTATAAGACTCCGGCGGCGAACAACCCGCTCGGGCTCCTGCAGCAGGCGTTGATTCTCGCCGCCGCGGCCGAGCCGCTCGAGAAGCGCATTCGAGTGGACGGCGTCAAAACCGGCCGGATTACCGCACTGGATCTACCGCACCAGATCGATCAGGCCTTGGCGCTCGGCATCATCAACGCGAGCGAGGCGCAGCTGCTGCGCGACTATGACGAACGGGTCTTGAACATCATCAATGTCGACGATTTCGCGCCGCACGAATTGGGCGTGGGCTCCGACGCCCCAGCATGAGCTCGATCGAACCCCGCCCCAAACAGGATGTTGCGCCGGTCGAAGCGGCCGTACCTTCGCCCGCGCGCTGCAAGAACTGCGATGCCGTGCTGCTCGGCCGTTTCTGCGCCAGCTGCAGCCAGGCCGCCGACGTGCACGTCCCGACCACCCGGGAACTGGCGCACGATTTGCTCGAGGGCGTGACGCACTCGGACTCGCGGCTGTGGCGCACCCTGACAACGTTGTGGTTCAAGCCCGGAAAGCTCAGCGAGGAATTCGTGGCGGGCCGGCGGGTCGCCTATCTGCCGCCGTTCCGGCTCTACCTGGTGTTGAGCATCCTTTTCTTTTTGATGGCTTCTTTTCTTCATATGGGGGTGGCCTATAAATTTGACGAGGCATTGAAGCCCGGCGGCGCGCCCTCGGCCGCGACGAAGCCGGCGACACCGCGCATCACCAGCTGCACGGACTACAGTTTCGACTTTACAAATCGTCCCGCTTGGAAGCCGCGCTTTCAGCACATCTGCGAGGCCTTCGTCCGCGACAACGGCGAAAGCTGGCTGCATGTCGCCCTCGCCACGATGTCGAAGGCCATGTTCATTTTTCTGCCGCTGGTCGCCTTTCTGAACATGCTGATGTATTGGTGGCCGCGGTATCGATACGCCGAACACCTGCTGTTCTTTGTGCACCTGCACGCGTTCTATTTTTCCCTGGCGATCGTCATGCTCGCCTTGATCAATGCCGGAGACGCGTGGCCGAAAATTGACGGCGTAACGGGTACTCTGGAGACCATTTTGGGCTGGACCATCCCGGTTTACACCCTGATGGCGATGCGGAGGGTGTTCCGGCGCAGCTGGTCTGGTACTGTGTTCAAGGCCATCGTGCTTTTCTTCATCTACATGATCGTGTTCGGCCTCACTGTGGGCGCCGTGGTCGTGTACTCCCTCCTTCAGTTGTAAAATACGTTCTTTGCGCAAGGAGAGTTCCCATGAATCGTTTAGTAGTAGCTTTGGGCGTCTGTTTGGTGGCGGCCTTTGCCATGGCGGCGGATCGCGTGGCTGCGCCCGCCGGCGCGGAGGTGTATTTCATCGCACCGCAAAACGGCGTGAAGGTTCATAGCCCGGTGACGGTCAAGTTCGGCCTCAAGGGTATGGGAATTGCGCCGGCGGGCGTCAAATTCGACAACACCGGCCACCATCACCTTCTAGTCGACACCGATTTGAGCGAGCTGAAACTGGATGAGCCCATGCCGGCCACCGACAAGATCGTGCATTTCGGCAAGGGCCAGACCGAGACGACGCTGACGTTGACTCCGGGCAAGCACACCCTGCAGCTGATATTCGCCGACTACCTGCACCAGTCGTTCGATCCGCCGTTGCACTCCAAGAAAATTACCATCACCGTGGAATGATGCGATGCGCGCGATACTGCATATCGACATGGACGCCTTCTACGCGTCCGTGGAGGAGCAGGATCGCCCGGAGCTGAAAGGCACGCCGCTCATCGTCGGCGGCACGGGCGGCCGCGGCGTCGTCGCCGCGGCCAGCTATGCGGTGCGGCGTTTCGGCGTACATTCCGCCATGCCCATGCGTGAAGCGCTGCGCCGCTGCCCGCAAGCCATCGTCGTGCATCCGCGCATGGCGCGATACAAGGAAATTTCTGATCAGGTTTTCGCGATCTTCAGGGAATTCACCCCGGTAGTGGAGGGGTTGTCGCTGGATGAAGCCTTTCTGGACGTGACGGCCAGCCAGCAGTTGCTCGGCGGACCGGAGGAGATCGGCGCCGAAATTCGCCGCCGCATTGTCGGCGAGACCGGGCTCACGGCGTCGGTGGGAATTGCAACCAACAAGCTGCTCGCCAAGATCGCCTCGGACCTGAACAAGCCGGACGGCATGTGCTCGATCAATGCCGGCAATATCCGCGAGATCTTGGATCCGCTGCCCATTCACAAGTTGTTCGGGGTGGGTCTGAAAACCTTGCCCACGGTATTGGCAGCGGGGATCCGCACCTTCGGCGATGCGCGCCTGGCCTCCGACGAGATGCTGTGGCGAGCCTTCGGCAAACACGGCAAGGCGATGCGGGATCGCGCCAGCGGGCTCGATGATCGGCCGGTGGAACCGGACCGCGAGGAGAAATCCATCAGCGCGGAAGAAACCTTCAACGCGGACCTTCGCGCACCGGCGGAAATGAAAGCGCAGCTGAAGGCTCTGGCGGATCGCACCGCGTCGCGGCTGCGCGCCCACAACCTGCTGGCCGGCCGGGTAAACGTGAAGATTCGCCGCGCCGACTTCACGACCTATACCCGCCAACGGGTTCTGGAGCCGGCGACTCAAGAGACGGCCGTCGTGGCGGCGGCAGCCGAGGCGCTGCTCTGCGCCTGGTTGGCGTCGCAGCCCCGGGCCGCCGTTCGGCTGCTGGGGGTCGGCGTGGCCGATTTGCAGCTTTTGCGGCAGTCGGACTTGTTTTCCGGCCCGCTGCCGGATTTAGGCGCCAGGCTCGATTCCGCCGTCGACGGGATCCGCGACCGGTTCGGCGAGGGTTTGCTGACCCGCGCCAGCCTGCTGCCCAGAAGCCCCGGCAACGGAAACTAAGGGCGCGTTGGTATTATCCTAGTAGAGCCATGTACACCAGTTTCTTTGGGCTCACCGAAAAGCCCTTCGCCATCACCCCGGATCCCCGCTATCTCTATTTGAGCGAGCGGCATGCGGAGGCCCTGGCGCATTTGCTGTATGGCATCAACGAGTCCGGGGGCTTCATCCAACTGACCGGCGAGGTGGGTACGGGCAAAACCACCGTGGTGCGCACGCTGCTGTCGCGAGTCCCGCATCACGCCGATGTCGCGGTGATTTTGAATCCGCGCGTCACGCCGGTGGAATTTCTTCTCACGATCTGCGAGGAGCTGGGCGTAGGGATAGCCGACGCCGACCGGGACAGCATCAAGGCCATGGTCGATGCGCTGAATCGACGGCTGTTGAATGCTCACGCCGAGGGCAGGCGCATCATTGTCCTGGTCGATGAGGCGCAGAATCTTTCCATCGACGTATTGGAGCAAGTCCGCCTGCTGACCAATCTCGAGACTCCCACCCAAAAGCTGCTGCAAATCATCCTCATCGGTCAGCCGGAGCTTCGAGAATTGCTGGACCGGACCGATTTGCGCCAACTGGCGCAGCGAATCACCGGCCGCTACCACTTGATGCCCCTGTCGCGCGAGGAGACCAAGGGTTATGTGCGCCATCGACTGCGCGTGGCCGGTGCGAACGAAGAAATATTCACGCCGAGTGCGCTGCTGGAATTGCATCGCCTGTCGCTGGGCATTCCGCGGGTCATCAACGTTGCCTGCGATCGCGCTCTGCTCGGCGCCTATACCCAGGAAACCAAGAAAATCACGGCATCCTTGGTGCGACGCGCCGCCGGCGAGGTCTATGGCCGGCGATTTCTTCCCACGTGGCTGGGCTGGGCGGCCGGTCTCGTGGGAGCGGCGGCGCTCGCCGGCACGCTGTTCCTCGGCTGGCAGTATTGGCGCCACCAGAGTCCGGTGCTGAGTGCATCCCGTGCGATCAAGAGTGCCGCTGCGACGCAGGCAGCGCCGCGCGCTGCGGCGGCGACGGTAGCCGCGGCCCTGCCGGCGCCCGCCCCCGCGCCGAAGCTCGCGTCGGTGAATGCGCTGCTTCAGGCCAATGAGGCCACTACCACGGATGCCGCGGCCTTCCGCCGGCTTCTGGCGCTGTGGGGAACGGCGCTGTCGGACGATAGAGATCCCTGTGCGCAGGCCACCAAGGCGGGGCTTGCCTGTTTGGACCAGCGCGGTTCGTGGGCACAAGTGAAGACCCTGAATCGGCCTGCAATCTTGACGCTGACCGATGATCGCGGACAGCGGCACCGTGTGGTGCTCTCGAGCCTCGACGACAAAACGGCCACCTTGAATTTGGGAGAGCACAACGAAAAGGTATCCATCGACGATCTGTCACGGGATTGGTTCGGAGAATTTACCGTCGTCTGGAAACCCAAGACGTCGCGCACTCGATTGCTGTCGCTCGGCATGCAGGGCGATGAAGTTCGCTGGCTGCGCCGCAGCCTCAACGCGCTGGCGGGCGGCGCGTCGGATCCGGAACATGCCGACGTGTATGATGAGGAGTTGGCGATCGCAGTGCAGAATTTCCAGCGCGAACATCGGCTCAATGTCGATGGCATCGCCGGCGTCCAGACCCAGGTCGTGCTCGACACCGCGTTGGCCGACCCCAATTCCCCGTTGCTATTGGCCAACGCGCTGCGCGGCGGTTAGGAACAGTCCATGTCCTTCATCCTCGATGCACTGAAGAAATCCGAAATCGAACGGCAGCGACAATCGACGCCGGGACTGATGGACACACCCACGGCCCTGCGGCGCGGCGGGTTGCCGCTCTGGGCCATATGCTTAGGCGCGCTGCTCGCCATCAATATAGTCGTGCTCAGCGTCGTGCTGATGCGAAACAGGACGCCGTCCGCGTCGGCGCCAGCGTCGGCACCAGCGGCGGCGCCCGCGACCGCGCCGGCGAGGCACGACACCGTGGCCGCTGTGGAACAGAAGCCCGCCGCGGATGAGCACTTCAGTCCCTTGAGCCGGGAACCGGTCTACGCCCCTGAAATTCCCCTGCCGCCCTCGGAGGAGTCCGCGGCTTCCAGAGGCGCGGCAGAGCTGCCGGCAAGTCCACTTGCACAACGCGCCGCTCCCCGTGCCTTCCATCGTCCCGATCCGGTGCTGGTGGAAGAGGAGCCTCAAGACAACAACGAGGTGCTGCCCTCGTTCAATGAATTGAACTTGACGGGATCACAAGCGCTGCCGGAGATGCATTTGGACGTGCATGTCTACGCAACCAAGCCCGCGGATCGGTTCGTGTACATCAACATGCGCAAGTACCATGAAGGCAACACGCTGCAGGAAGGTCCGGTGCTGGAGCGCATTCGGCGCGACGGCGTGATACTCAACTATCAAGGATTGCGTTTCTTGCTGCCGAGGCAATCATGATTTGCGGCCCTCAGCCAGGCGCCGCAACGCATCGCCGGTGATTCGGTAGTTGACCCACGCGGGATCCGCCTGCGCTCCGAGGGATTCGTAGAAGTCGCGCGACGGCCGGTTCCAGTCCAGAACCTGCCATTGAAAACGCCCGCAGTCCCGATCCAACGCCAGCGCGGCCAGATGACTCAATAGTGACTTGCCGATGGCGCGGCCGCGATACGCCGGGCGTACGAACAGATCCTCCAGATACAAGCCCGGCTTCCCCAAAAACGTGGAGAAGTTGTGAAAAAAGAGCGCAAATCCCACGGCCTCTCCGTCGAAACGCGCGATGAGCGCCTCGGCATGCGGCGTCGGTCCAAAAAGCGCCCTGTGAATCGACGCTTCCGTGGCAACGCTCTCATGACGCAGCTTCTCGTACTCCGCCAATTCGTTGATCAGGGACAGAATAAGCGGCACGTCCGCGGAATTGGCGGGCGAAATGTCGAGACCGGAAGATTGCGGCATGGAGCGTGAGTCCCAGTGGGCGGTTAGGCCCGATCATGCGATGATAATCCCATGCGCAAGATTCTAACCCTGACCATGAGCGGTTTGGTGACCGTGCTGCCGCTGGCGCTGACGATCTATGTGATCTGGTGGCTGGTCAACACGGTCGAGGGGTGGCTGCGCCGCGCGCTGATTGCGTTGGGAATCGTCAGTCCGGAACACTATTGGCCGGGCTTGGGATTGATCGCGGGTTTCTTGTTGCTGCTGTTCGTGGGCAGCGTCGTAAATGCCTACGCCGGCAAAATTCTGCTCAAGTACTGGAATGATTTTTTGGGCCGCATCCCGTTCGTCAAAACCTTGTACGGCGGATTTCGCGACGTGCTCAGCCTGTTGCCCTCCGGCAGCGGCGAAAAGCGGGATCTGCAGCGCGTGGTGCTGGCAAGATTCGCCGACGTGCACGCCATCGGCTTTGTCACCCGGGAAGATGTCCCCAGGGTTCTGTTTGCGCATGGCGGCCAGGATTGGGTCACGGTGTATTTTCCGATGAGTTATGCCTTTGGCGGGTACACCATTTATCTGCCGAGGGACCGGGTTCAGCCGCTCGACATTTCGGTCGAAGATGCCATGCGATTGGCCATCACCGCAGGGCTGACGGCTGCCGGCAAACGCAACGATCTCTAAGGCGGCTTTGACTCGTGGTCAAACACGGTTTGAAGTTTCTGGTATTGGGTCTGGCGATTTCGCAGCCGGTGGCGGCGTTGGCGACCACCGCGCCCGGATCCACGGCTAAGTCGTCCGCCGACCGCTACCAGGTATGGCGCAACGAAGCCGTGCGCGCGCTGGCCGCGCGCAACGACGCGAACTCCGTGGCAACCGCGGCCGCGTTGAGTTTTACCAATCCTTCGGCGCCGCCGGCCAACACGTCCACCGCACTGCAATTGATCGCGCGCGCCGGCGATCTGGCGCCGGATAGCGCGGCCATCGGCTGGCTGCATCTGCAGCTGTGCGCCACCACGCCCTCCTGCGACAGCCGCGATGCTGCAACCGTCCTGCGGTGGGTGGATCCCGACAACAGCGCGGCATGGCTCGCGCAGCTCTCGACCGCCCACAAGGACAAGGACATCGTGGAAGTAGACCGGGTGCTCGGCGACATGGCGCAAGGTACGCGGTTCGATCTTTACTACAACCAGATCATGGTGCTGATGTATGACGCGTTGGACGGCGTGCGGCGGCAACTGCCCGGCGGCGTGGTGGCATCGGATACGGCCCGATTGACGGCGCTTGCCGGTGTCGTCAATGCCGAAATCATTCCGCCGTTTTCGGCGCTGATCGATTCATGCCGGGAATCGACCCCCGGAAGCGAACGCCGCGAGGATTGTTTGAAACTCGCGAAAATCATGCAAAGAGGGGACACCGTCATCGTACAGATGGTGGGATTCGGCATCGAGAGACGCTTGATATCGCCTGAAAGCAAGGAAGCGAGGAATCTCAACGAACGCAGGCATCTGTTGGAGTGGCGTCTGTCCGCCGCCAGCAAGCTGGATTCGTCGGTGCTACCCTGGACCACGGGCGCACGGACCCGCACGCGGCTTGCGCAAATGCGCATCAGGCCGCGCGAAGAAGACGTTTGCATTGCCCTGTTGCGCGAACACAAGATGCCCCTCGAGCCTGCGGAGAGTCACCGATGATCGATCTGTACTATTGGCCCACCCCCAACGGCCACAAGATCACCATGTTCTTGGAGGAAACGGAAATACCCTACACGATCGTGCCGGTCAATATCGGCAAGGGCGACCAATTCAAGCCTGAATTTCTGGCGATCGGGCCGAATAACCGCATGCCGGTGATCGTCGATCATTCGCCTTTGGAGCGCGGCGCGCCGATCTCGGTATTCGAGTCCGGGGCGATTTTGTTGTATCTGGCGGAGAAGAGCGAGAGGTTCATTCCGAACGAGTCGCGCGGCCGCGCCGAGGTATTGCAGTGGCTGTTTTGGCAGGTGGGAGGTTTGGGGCCCATGCTGGGACAGAACCATCATTTCGCCCGATACGCGCCCGAAAAGATTCCTTACGCCATCGACCGCTATGTGAAGGAAACCAATCGCCTGTACGGTGTGTTGGACAGGCGGCTCGCCGATCGTGAGTTCGTCGCAGGCATGTATTCCATCGCCGATATGGCTTGCTATCCCTGGATCGTTCCTTACGAGGCGCAGGGACAAAGACTCGAGGACTTTCCGCATCTGAAGCGATGGTTCGAAGCGATCAAAGCGCGGCCCGCGACGGTGCGCGCTTATGAGAAAGGCACGGCGGTGAGCACCAACACCACCATGACCGAAGAAGCGAAAAAGATCCTGTTCGGACAGACGGCGCAGAGTCTCGGTAAGAGCTGAATTGGCGGCTCGGTTCAGGGCAAACCGCCACTTGCTCAGGTGACAGATTTCGACATGTTCTGCGAGCGTCGGTCTCTATATCTGTTGTGAATATAGTAATCCTCTGCTGCCAACCTAGTTCAGGTTGCAGACGTGTTCCCTAATAGGTGGACACAGCTTATCGATGACAGCCAGGGACGGGAATGACAGCAGAAGTCGCGATCAAGAACCAGCATGCGCTGGTCTTTGCTGCCGACAGTGCCACCACTGTCACGATGTGGGTTCAGGGAGAAAAGCAAACCCGGTTTGAAAACATGAGCAACCCATACAAAATATCTATGGCTCAGATGACGAGTGCGCCGCAGCAACAGGATTCTGCCGCTATGGCTGAATACGAGAGGCGGCTTAGAGAGCTGACGAAGACCCCCGTACCCCCTCGTCAACCTACGCCACCTAGCCCCCAATCAAAGCCGCCAGAGCGAAGCAACCCGTAAGGTCGGATCAGGCCGCCCTGGCTTAAATCACCATGACTTACCACGGTGATTTGAATACGTTCGTACCACCCGTTTAACTTATCGCCTTATACTTGACTGCGGCACCCGTTAGTGCTGTAATTTCTGTCATGACAGAAATAGCAGAAAGAACTACCGCGCCGCTGCCTGAGTCCGTGCGCCGTTTCGTAGCCCACTGGGGCAGCATGGGCGATCACTGGGGGGTCAACCGTTCCGTCAGCCAGGTGCACGCGCTGCTATATCTGTCGGAAAAACCGCTCAGTGCCGAAGAGATCGCCGCATCGCTGGGAATGGCCCGCTCCAACGTCTCGACCTCGCTGCGTGAGCTGCAGTCGTGGGATTTGATCCGGCGCGCGCCGGTCCTGGGCGATCGCCGGGATTTCTTCGAAGCGGAAACCGACATTTGGTCTGTGGTGACCCGCATCGCGGCCGGACGAAAGGCGCGCGAGCTCGATCCTGCGGCCGCCGCGTTGCGCGATTGTTTGGCTGCGGCCGCGGTTGACCGGGATGTCAGCGAAGTGGCTGTTGGACGCCTGCGGGAAATGCTCGATTTCGTCGACCGCAGCAGCCGGTGGTACGAACAGATGCTTTCCTTGCCGCGCTCGCAGGTCGCGGCGCTGATGAAGATGGGCGGCGGCATCGCCAGATTTTTGGGCCGCGGAGCCGGCATCGTGAAACGCCGGGCATCCGGCTAGCTCGAGAACGATGTCATGCGTGCGGAACGGAATCGTCTCCTTATCCCCGCCGGCACGAATGGCACGACAGTTGATTTGCCGGGTGCCGGCGCCTGTGCCGCTGACACCCGATTTGCACTGCTCGCAGGCGATTCCTGGATGCGCCTGCCCGCGCCGACACGTCGGCGCTTCTCGCGCCATCTTGCCGACGGCGAGCGCATTGTCTACTTGGGAGAAGTCGCCGCCACCCACATGACGCTGGTGGGCCGCGTGGTTGCGCAACTGGCGCGGCTCGTGGGCGCGCCGCTGCCGCTGGAAGCGGGCGGCTGCGTGCCGGTCACGGTGATTGTCACGGGATCCGAACGCCTCGGCGGTCAGATTTGGACGCGCATCTACGATCGCGTACGCGGCTTTCCGCAGGTGATTCAGTCGGTGAAGCACTTTGGAGGCGCCACGGGACTCGAGGAAATCGTCGCGCACGGAGTCGGGATGCAGCTCCGCTTGAGCGTTCGCGACGGAGCGCTCGTGTTTCGAAGCGCCGCATATTTCATTCGCTGCCTTGGCGTGCAGCTTTCATTGCCGGCGTGGCTGACGCCCGGGGTGATCGAAGTCGTTCACCGTGAGGAGTCGGCCGGCCACTTCAGCTTCTCCTTGAGCGTTACTCACACATGGGCCGGGCACGTGATCGACCAGATTGCGTTCTTCCGGGAGGAACAATCGTCATGAATAAATTTGCAGAAATCACGGCCGATGGCGAGCACTTGGATTTGCCGGTCAGCCAGGCGCTGCTCTCCTCCGAGTGGCACTTGTTGGCGGCGCCGATTCGTGCGGTGCACGAGCGCCGGCCGGTGACGCTGATTGGCAGCGCTACCGTAGTGCGCGGTTGGGGCTGGCTGCCGCGGCTTTTTGGATGGATAAGCGGTCTGCCGGAGGAGCAGCACAATGGACCGGTCAAAGTGGTGCTCGAGCAGATGCGCGGTGGAAGAGAGCGCTGGACGCGGCACTTTGGCAGCGCGCGGCCGATGCAATCCAGTCTACGGCGATGCGGGGATTGCGTGGATGAGACGATCGGCGTCACGACCTTGAGATTCAAATTCTCGCTGGAAGGCGGATCGATTCGGTGGACCGCGGTAGCGGGCCGGACACTGGGCATTCCGTGGCCGCAGTCCTGGCTCAAGGGGATCGACGGATACGAGTCGCATCGCGGCAGCCGTTACTGCTTTAACGTGCGTGCGGCATTGCCGGGCGTCGGTCTCATCGTGCATTACGTCGGCGAACTGGACTTGGTGCGCGCATGAGCTCCCGCACCGAAGCGCCGACCGTTGTGTTCGATGCGGTTTGCGTTCTTTGCTGCGCGGGCCTGCGCTGGATCGTGCGGCACGATCGACGATCTCATTGGCGGTTTCTGCCGATGCAATCTCAACGCGGCATGGCCGCGTTGACCGCTGCGGGTATCCCGGCTCTGGCGCCAACCAGCTTTCTCGTCTTGTACGGCGGGAAGTGCTATGTCGAGTCGGACGCTTGCCTGGTTATCGCGCGCGATATCGGCGGAATCTACGGCGCTCTGGCCGCCGCCGGCCGGTTCGTGCCGAAGTCGATTCGTGACGTGGCGTATCGTCTGGTCGCCCGCAATCGTTATCGATGGTTCGGTCGCCGTCAGACCTGTTACGTTCCGACGCCCGAAGAAAGTCATCGATACCTCACTGGCTGAAAACCGTGACTGAACCCCGTCGATCCGTACTGATTCTGGGTGCATTCGGCACGTTTGGCCGCCTCATCACCGATGCGCTGGCTGAAACCACCGATCTGCCGATGATTGCTGCCGGACGACACCTGCCTGAAGTTCACCCAGAATTCAGACCGGGTATTCGCTCCCTCGCCATCGACAGCAATGACCTGAGCGCGGCGGTCCTCGAGGAACTCGGCCCGGCAGTCGTGATCGATACGGTGGGCCCGTTTCAGACGCGTGATCGGAACTTGGCCAAGGCCTGCATCGACCTAGGGATTCATTACCTTGACCTGGCAGACGGCCGCGAATTTGTTCAGAACGTCTGCGCCCTCGACGCTGCAGCTGCGGCGCGCAACGTGCTCGTCGTCAGCGGGGCGTCGACCGTCCCTGCGCTTTCCTCTGCCGTCATCGAGAATCTGGCTGCCGCATTCTCGGAGATCGAAGAAATCGACATCGGGATTGCACCGGCATACTCGGGGCCCCGGGGTCTGGCAACCATCCGGTCGGTATTGGGATACGTAGGCCGGACCATCCCGGTCTGGCGCCACGCAAAGATGGACGGCGCACGGGGTTGGGGCGATACCAAGCGTCATCGATATCCGCCGCCCGTGGGTCGGCGCAATCTGTCCTTGATTGACGTACCGGACACGAGCTTGATTCCACTCCGTTATCCAACTCTGCGGCAGCTCTCAATTCGCGCGGGTCACGAAGTTTCGCTGGTGCATCACGCGCTGCGCGGGTTGGGTGTGTTGGTGAGAATCGGCCTGATCCGCGATCTCGCCGGACACGCGCGCACGATGCAGCGCGTGGCGGGCTGGTTCGACGCTCTCGGCAGCAACAATGGGGCGATGCACGTCCGGCTTGGCGGCCGCGGCAAGGACGGCTCTTTGCAATCCCGCACCTGGACGCTGGTCGCCGAGAAGGGCGACGGACCCCGGATACCCACGCTGGCTGCCGTATTACTGACCAAGAAATTGCTCAATGTTTCTGGATATGCGCCGATCGCGTTGCGGGGCGCGACGCCGGCTTCGAACCTTCTGACCTTGCGGGAATTCGAACGCGAATGGCGCTCGCTCGCCATCCGCACATGCGTGACCAGCGACGCATGCGCGGAAGCCAGCGGCAATTTCGTCTCTAGGGCGTCTTCACATCGTGCGACTTGAACCACGCCAACACGTACGCCGCCTTGTCGATCAGCAAGCTGGGGCGCGCGGATATGTCATGCGACGCATTGGGAACGCGTACTAGCGCCGTGTCGATTTTGCGAAGTTTCAGCGCCTGGTAGAACTGTTCGGCTTCGCTCGATGGCGTTCGGTAGTCGACCTCGCCGGTCATCAGCATGGTGGGTGTTTTGACGTTGCCGACGTAGGCCAGCGGTGAGCGCTTCCAATAGGCCTGCATATCGTCCCAGGGAAATTCGCCGAACCAGTAACGATAGAAGAAGTTGTTCGCGTCGCCGGTGAGCACGAAGCTGGTCCAATTGATGACGGGCTTGACGACCACCGCCGCTCGAAATCGATCGGTGTGTCCGACGATCCATGCGGTCAGCACGCCTCCGCCGCTGCCGCCCGTGACGAACAGCCGCTCCGTGTCGACGTAGCCGCGTCCGATGACGGCGTCGACCCCCGACATCAGGTCGTCGTAGTCCTTGTTCGGGTAGTCATGGTGAATCAAGTTGGCAAATTCCTCGCCGTAGCCGGTGCTGCCGCGTGGATTCATGTAAAGAACGACGTAGCCCGCCGACGCGTAGAGCTGTATTTCCGCGGCAAAGCTCGGTGCATACATCGCGAACGGGCCGCCGTGGATTTCCAGCACGAATGGATATTTCTTGGCCGGATCGAATCCGGGCGGCTTGACGATCCAGCCCTGCATGTGCCGATGGTCAGCCGAGGAATCGAAGGTAATTTCCTCGAGCGCACCGATGGAGCGCTCGTCGAGCAGATTGCCGCTGAATGCGCTCAAGGTCGTGATGTCGCGCGGCGATGTGCCGGTGGCCAATGCCGCGGGCGCCGTGGCGCTGGCTTTGGTAAATGCAAACCGGCCGTTCGGCGAGATGGAAAAAGAGCCGCCCGAATACGGCCGCGACACGTCATTCCCACCGACACCCTGCGCGAGGGCGCGCATCTTCCCCTGAAGGTCGATGGCCGCGATCTTGGTCGAGCCCTGATCGTCGTACTGGAACGCAATGGTTTTGCCGTCCGCCAGCCACTTCGGGTTGGCCGCATCGCGATCCAACGTTGAGGTGAGGGAGCGGGCATGGCTGCCATCGCTGTCCATTACATAGAGTTGCGTCGCTTGGTAACCCAATTGCTTGTCGTCGAAGCCCAGGTAGGCGATATGCTTGCCGTCCGGCGAGGGCACCGGCTGACGGTCAGGTCCGCGCCGATCGGTCAATGCGTGGATCGAGCCTTCGACTAAGTCGACGCGGTAGACCTCGCTGTCGAGCGGGTTGAAATCGGCGTCCGCGTGGCGATTTGCGCTGACCAGGACACTCTTACCATCGGCGCTAAACGCAGGCGCTCCTTGATGATCGAAGTCGCCGTGCGTCAATTGCCGTGCGGCGCCGCCATCGGCGGAGACGACGAATACCTGGCTGTAAGTGCTGGGCAGGTAGCCTTCGCCGTCGGCACGGAAAACCATCCGGTCGATGAACTTGGGCGGGTCCGCCCACTTGGCGTTTTTCGGCGTCTCCGGCAACTCCACTTTGAGCGGCTTGCGATCCTGCGCCACGGACATGGTGAACGCGAGCCAGCGGCCGTCCGGCGACCACGCCAAGCCGCCGGGCGTTTCCGTGAAATTGCTGATCGGCGCGCTGACTCCACTGGCCGTCCAGTACATGTAGAGTTGCGCGGAGCCGTCGGCGGCGCGTGCGATGTAGGCAATGCGCGTGCCGTCGGGCGACCAGCGTGGTGAACCGCTGGTCGCGGCACTCGACAACGGGCGCTCATTCTTGCCGTCGGCGCCCACGAGCCAGACCGCGCCGCGCGCCCGGTCGATCTTGATGTCGAATCCCATGCGCACATACGCGATATTGCGGCCGTCGGGGGAAACCTGCGGATCGGCGGCCCATTGCAGATCGAACACATCCAGAGGCTTGAACGCCGGCTTTGACGACTGCGCCAGTGCCGGCGCTGCAAGGCATAAGACCAGCAACGCGCCGGCGGCGTGTTTCAGCTTCGGGGAAAACCTATTCAGCATGATTTCTCTTTGCCGGCGGCCCAGCAGTAACGTTGATGATCATCGACCATCCCCACAGCCTGCATGAAGGCGTAGCAGATGGTCGTTCCGACAAACTTGAAACCTTTCTGTTTGAGGTCCTTGCTCATTGCATCGCTATGCGGCGTCGATGCCGGGACGCCGCCCAAGTACAAAGGCCGGCGACGCAGCACCTTGCCATCCGTGAACTGCCAGACGTAGTCGCTGAATGATCCGCGGGAGGAGCGGATCTGCAGGTAGGCGTTCGCATTCGCAACGAAGGCGTCCACCTTGAGGCGATTCCGGATGATGCCGGGATCCTTGAGGAGACGGCGGCGCTTCACGGCGCCGTAGCGCGCCATTTTCTCCGCATCGAAGTTGTCGAATGCCTGCCGGTAGGTCTCGCGTTTGCGCAGCACAGTGATCCAGCTCAAGCCTGCCTGCGCGCCCTCCAAACACAACATCTCGAATAGATGCGGATCCGAACGAACCGGCACGCCCCACTCGCTGTCGTGATAGGCAACGTACAACGGATCCTCGGGGCACCAGGCGCAACGCAGCTTGCCGTCTGCATGCCGTTGCGCCTTGAGTTTTCGACGGTCTATCGCCACGAATCAATCAATGCGATTTGGCGGCAATGACCTCGATCTCGACCAGCGCTCCCGGAGCCGCCAAGGCGGCAACTTGAACCGCGCTTCGAGATGGCTTGTTGGGCTGTTCGGCCGTGGCAAAAAATTGCTTGTACCCAACCATCATGCCGGCGAAGTCCATCTTGTTGTCCTTGGCCGGATCGCCCACCAGGAAGATGGTCATCTTCACCACGTCGCCCATCGTCAGGCCGAGGCGCGCCAGTGTCGCTTTGATCGAGTTGAGCGCCCCGACCGTTTGGGTTTCGGTATCGCCGTAGGCGGCAACGCTGCCTTTCGGCGCGTCCTTGTTGATCACAGGCGCCAATGCTCCGCTCAAGAAATACGTGTCGACGCCGGCCTTGACGGTAACGGCGGAGGAAATGGGAAAATCACTGCCTTCCGACAGCGGTAAACGCACGACCTTCTGATGGTCGGCCGGCACGGCGGCCGGAGCCGATGACACCACTGCCAGAATACTCGCGGCCAAAATGAGCTGGCGCGCATACTTCATGCTTGACATCGTATCCCCTGGTTGAAAATTACACGTGCAGTCGCACGGCGTGACGATCTTTGTAGGCCAATTCAATGCGGTCCACGCCGCGCGTGCGGCGCGCCGTGCTGCGGATTTCGTGCATCAGCTTGAGCAGCACCCGGGTGCTCAAGTCCGTCGTCAAGCTGAGCCGCGGCTCGACCCCCAGATGCAACACCGCAAAGCGTTCATGCGCGGAACGGACGAAAACGGCGACCCCCACCGGACGCCCGTCGTCGGCAACCGCGAACAGGGTTTGCACTCCCGCGATGTCGCCGACCCGCACACGCAAGCCGCCGTCCTGCTCGTAGATCTCGGGCACCCCATAGGTATCGATCGACTGCTGGATGCCGAGCCGAACGCGATGCTGGTTGACGTTGAAGAACAGCAATAGCTCCAGCGCCGGACGCTGCTCCGCCGCTAGCTTCGACGTAATGCCGATTGACGCCCCCAACGAACCCCCGAGCATCCCCGCTCTTCGAATGAGCGGGCAGTCACAGAACTTGATTGACGCAGTGCAACAGACATTGTCTGCAGCCTGAGACTCCGTATCGTATAGCGTCGCTCGTTGAATGACACTATGCCTAGGCATTCGTCAGCAAGTTGCTGCAATGCAGTATCGCGGCCGCGCCAACATATTAGGTCCCGCATGAGAGGAAACAATTTTAGTGCTAGCTTCTGACGAAGACGGCAGCACGCTGGACGCTCTGAAGTTCAGCCTCGCGAGCGATATCGTCGAACTCGTCGTGCTGACTTCGGACGACGCCTTCTTGCAGACGCTGCGTGATGCGGTTGGGGGTGCGCGGCGCCTGTGGCATGTGCCTTCCGCCGACAAAGTCAGCGACCTTTTGGTGGCCGGGGAAGTCGGCATCGTGGTGCTCGATGTGCAGGCGCTGCACGAGGGCGCCCGCGTCTTTGTCGAGCAAATCAAGCGTCAATTCCCCGATCTGGTCCTCGTCGCGGCCGGACATCGCGACGATGAGACGACGCTCGCCGGATTGATCAGCGCAGGATTGGTGTACCGCTTCATTCACAAGCCCATGTCGCCGGCGCGGGCAAAATTGTTCGCCGAAGCGGCAATCAAGAAGCATGAGGATCAGCGGCGCCGCGCGGCCGAAGCCCCGCCGCGCAAACCCACGGCGCCCGTGAACCGCGCATGGCTGGCCGGGGGCGCGGCGGCCGCACTGCTCATCGTCGCCGCGGTCGCGTGGCTCGCGCATCGAAACAGCGGCGAAGAAGCCGTACCGCCCGCGGCCGAAGCGGCGAAGCCCGCGGCGGCTGAGTCGCCTCTGGTGGCACGGGCGGCGGCCGCCCTGGCGGCAAATCGCCTGACCGAACCCGCCGGTGATAATGCATTGGATCTCTACATGCAGCTGCAGGCGCGCAATCCGGCGGACGCCAACGCCCGTGCCGGGCTCGCGGAAGTGAAGGAACGGCTGCTGGCACGGGCGGAAAATGCGCTGCTGGAAGAACGCTTGGATGAGGCCGCCGCGGCGATCGAAACCGCGCGCAAATCCGGTGTCGAGGCCGGCCGGATTGCCTTTCTGACCGCACAACTGGCGAAGTCGCGGGAGCAAATCAAAACGGCGCAGGCGCAGGTTCAGCAACAGACCCGCGCTCGCACCGAAACGAAGCCCGAGGAAGATCGCGTCACTCCCCTGCTCAATCTCGCCACGGAGCGCATCGCAGAGGGCAGGCTCCTCGCGCCGGATCGCGACAGCGCACGCTACTACGTGCAGGAAGCCTTGCGGGCCGAGCCCCAGAACACAGCGGCGCTCGACGCGAAGCGCACGCTGGCGACGCGATTGCTGGAGGAGGCGCGCAGCGACATTGATCGGCGCGATTTCCCGCAGGCCCTGGTCGTCATCGAAAGCGCCGCCGGCATCGCGGCGCCGGCGAACATCGAGTCGGTGCAAACCATGCTCAGTGCCGCGCGCAAGCAGGCAGAGACCGATGCCAGGGGCCAGCTGCTCAAGAATGCCAACGAACGTTTGCTGCAGGACCGGCTGATCGAGCCCGCCAATGACAATGCCAAGTACTTTTATCTGACCTTGAAGCAGCTTGATCCGAATAACCCGGCGCTGGCCTCGGTGCTGCAAGACCTCGGCACGCGCTTGACCTCGAAGGCGCGGCGCGCGCTGGTGCTTGGGCAACTCGATGCCGCCAAGAGCTGGCTGGACGAGGCGGCTGCGGTGGCCTTCAGTTCGGCCGAGACGATTTCGGCACAGCATGACTTCGAGGCGGCCGCCGCTAAGCAAGACTTCATGACCAACCTGGTTCCCGCCGCCCAGCTCACCGTGCTGAAATCGGTGCAGCCCATTTATCCCACCCATGCGGAAAAGAACAAGATCGAGGGTTGGGTGGATGTCGAATTCACCGTGGCGGAAAACGGCAAGGTGAAGGATGCGAGCGTTCGCGCCGCCAGCATCCCCGGCGAATTCGAAGGATCCGCGCTCAAGGCCGTATCGCAATGGCGCTACAAACCGGTGCTGCGCGATGCCAAGCCCGTGCCCGTGCGCAGCCAAATCCGGGTGCGATTCTCCCTGCCTTAGGCTGCTGAGTTGCGCGCTAGGCTGCTGAGCTGCGAGCGACGGCGGCGGATTGCGCTTCCTGGATCAGCGCTCCGATCTCGGCGCCGATACGCAAGTCATCGACCGCGCCAAACGCATGTTTGCGTACCATCCCGTGGCGGTCGATCAATACCAGACTGGGGGTGCCGCGCATCTTGTAGCGGTCCATGGTGTGCGGGATGGGGCTCGCCGGGTTCGGTTGATCGAGGGCGATCGGAAACTTCAAACGATATTCCTGAATGAAGGCCTTCAGCACCGCCGCGTTGAACGCATCGTGGTGTTCGAATGTGGTGTGCATGCCGATGACCGTGACATCGCTCGGCGCGAAGGTCTCGAAGATCCTTTGCGCTTGCGGCACGCCGGAAGCGATCGAGTTCGGGCAAAGCACTTGAAATGCGGCCAATACCACGACCCGCCCTCGCAACGCAGAAAGCGTGAGCGGGCGATCGGTGTTAAACCAGGATTGGACGAGCAACTCCGGCGCGGCAGTCGTTGGGGTTGTCATAAATAAAGAACGCCCAGCTTAAGTCCGCACCGGGGCGCTCGAGAGGTCCCTTCATCGGTTTTTTTTAAAGATAACCTTAAATCGCGCTGCTGGGAAGCTCACGCGGAATAGTCAGACAGGGCTCTTAGCGATGCAGGGAGCTGACAGGGTGCTCTTTTTCTCGGCGCTTGCGTTCGGCGACTTCTTCGCGGTCGACGCTGACGTTGATGGGTGCCTTGATGCCGATGCGTACCTGCGAGCCGTTGACCGCCATGACGGTCACCTCGACGTCGTCACCGATTCGTAGCGATTCTCCAGCGCGGCGGGTCAGGATGAGCATGTCTCATTAAGACATGGGCAAAAACGTTTGCCTGTGGGGAATACCTTTAAATTATTGTAGGACTGCACCGACGGCGGCCGGAGCAATCATTGTCTAATGCTGGGTAATGAGGCGTTCCCCCGCGTTTTCAGGCGTACCCCAATTGCTCACCGTCGCTTCGTAAATTGCCAGCTCCTGCAACAAGTCCTCCAGGCGCTGCGCCTTGCCCATGGCAAAACCCTGGCCGTAGTCCACGCCGAGATCCGCCATGCGCACGCGCAACACGTCGGTCTCGACGTACTCCGCGATGGTTTCCATGCACATGACCTTCGCGAGTTGCGCGATTGCCTTGATCATCGACTCGGAGCGCGCGTTGGTAATTGCATCGCGCACGAAGCTGCCGTCGATTTTGATGTAGTTGACCGGCAGATCCTTCAAATAGGCCAGCGAGCTGACGCCGGTGCCGAAATCATCCAGCGCGAACTGGCAGCCCAGTTCTTGCAAGGTGCGCATGAAGACCTGCGCCTTTTCAAGGTTGCCGATCGTCGCCGTTTCGGTCAGTTCGAAGCACAGCACCCCGGCCGGCAAGCCGCTGGCCTTGAGCTGTTCGACCACGAATCCCAAAAACGACTCGTC
This sequence comes from Steroidobacteraceae bacterium, assembly GCA_035488895.1. Lineage (GTDB taxonomy): Bacteria > Pseudomonadota > Gammaproteobacteria > Steroidobacterales > Steroidobacteraceae > Bog-1198. The sequence continues at coordinate 25,423 of DATHKV010000089.1, read as the reverse complement.
CTGCAGCGATTGCCCGGAAAGATTGATGGCGAAACGCGCGAATTCCTCGCCGACCGAGGCACTGTGCGCCCCGAGCAGCTCGCATGCTTTGCGAACGACCCAGCGGTCCACGGTGGGCATCAGCTGGTAGCGCTCTGCCGAAGAGAGAAATTTGCCGGGCGGAATGATTTCGCCCTTCTCGCCGAGCATACGGATCAGGAGCTCGAACCGTGGCCGGCCGTAATTGCCGCGCAACGGCAGAATGGGCTGGGCATCGAGCCGAAAACCATCGTTGTCCAGCGCTTCGCGCAGCTGACCGATCACCATGATGTCGGTGTGACGCCGGATGATGCTCTGGTCCGAATCCTGGAACATTTCAACCCGGTTGCGGCCCCGATCCTTTGCAGCCTTGCAGGCGATTTCCGCGGTGGCCAAGGCATGCGCGAGCGGGTTGTCCGAGCGGCCAATCGGCGCGACGCCCAGGCAAACCGATACTTCGAAGGCGCCCTGGCCCGCCCGTGGCACGATGCCTTCGGCGGCCGCCCGAATCTGCTCGGCCACCACGGCGGCCGCTTCCATGCTGGAGCTGGGAATCAGCGCCGCGAGCCGGTCCCCGGAGATACGCGCGGACAACGCCTGCGGCGGCAGGGTTTTGGCCATGCGGTCAGCGACGCTGACGATGACGTCGTCTCCGACGTGCATGCCGAATGTTTCGTTGATGACATGCAGCCGATCGATGTCGAGATACAAAATGATATGCGAGCCGGCCGACGGTCCCGCCGCCAGCAGGTTGCTCGCGTGACGCTCGAACGCCTGGCGCGTCATGAGGCCGGTACTGGTGTCGTACTGCGCTTGGATGATGTTGGTGGAGCGCTTCGCCAGCATTTCGGCGACTCGCGTTTGCTGCAAATCAAAGTCTTGCGCACTCGGCGGATTGAACAGTGCCAGCACGCCCATGACGCGCTCCGAGTGGTGCCGGATCGGGCAGGCCAATATCTTGTAGGGCGCAGCCACGTCGGTCGCGACCTTGGAAATGTGATTGATGACGATGGTGCGCTGTTGCATCTGCATCCACGCCGTCAGGTGATGCTGTGCCCGCTGCAGCGCTTCCGGGGCCATCGGTGTCCCGCTGCGGGTCATGGACACGGAGATATTCTTGTCGGGTACCCAAAGTGCGGCCAACGCGCAGCCCATGCGGTCGAGGCCGGTTTTCAGGATCTGCGAAAACTCATCCGCATCGCTCGCCGCGGCCTGGTTGGAGGTGATCTCCATCATGAGTTCCAGGTCGCGCTCCTTGACATTCAAATCGCGCTCGCTGGATCCCAATTTCACGCGCAGCGCCAGCTCGCGGCGCAGACACTCGAGAGCCGGCTGAACCAGTTGTCGAACCGTCTGCAGAGGACGCGGTTCGATCTGCACTCCCGACAATCTGACCACCAGACTGACGATCCCCAACAATTCGATGTGTTCGCCCCGCACCGCGAAGGAGTAGACCACCCGATCGGCATCGATGGTGCGGGCGATACCCGGATACTCCGCAGAATCCGACAAAGCGTTCGCGATGGCATCCTTGATGAGCTGCGGTTCATCGCTCAAGTCCCATTCGTCGGACGCCCACACCAAGTTCGAATAGCCGTCATGAATGACCACGCCGCGCAGGCTCGGCATGAGCATGCGCAGCAGTCGGCCGTACGGGTCGAACGATGCGTCCGCGGAATGCGGTTCGACGGCGTTAGACTTGATATCCAGCACTGAGGCCATTTCAGGAGATTCTTGGGGTTAAAGCCACGAATCAATGTGCTGGAATCCCTGCTTAACAGCCTTGACGAGCGTCGCAGTTCAACGCAAAGATTCCGGGGTTTGGTGCGCCGGCCCACGGCGCAAGCCCTTGAAAATTGACAATAAGCGCCCCTTCTTGTGATGCACCTCCCGCTTCGGGCGCGGGCGGTTACTGCCGCTTGCCTGAGCGCGTCAGAAGCTTCAGCAGGTAGCGGCCGCCGGGGATTCGCACCAGGCGAAATACCCGGCGCCAAAAGCGCCGCGCATCGGCGTCGATGCTCGCCAATGGCAGGCTCTCGTACAGTTGTGCCAAGGGTTCGTGCACGATCACGCTCGCGGCCGCGACGCTCGCGACTTTGTCGCCCGACAAGAACGTCAAAAGCGCTTTCTCTGCCTGCCATTCGATGCCGAGCTCGGAGATCGGCCCGATGCCGAAGGCAAGTGCGGCACTCTGTTCTGCGTCGCGAAGAAATACCGTCATCTCGTGCGGTGCTGCCCGAGAGAGTTGCCAGGCGTGATCGCCGCGGCTCTGCACAAGAAATGCACCGGAATAATTGCGTCGCATCTTCGGGGACATTCACCCATCCTACCCGGGAATGGCCTGCGGGCCAGTGCTGTAGAATGCTGAAGTGGATGAGCCGATAAAATTGCTTCCCGGACAAGCCCTGAGCAGGAGCGGCCGCCCGCGCCTCGACTACCTGGCTGTCGCCAACCTCGCGTTTCCGTTCATGGTGAACAGCGCCGTGCAAGCGGTGCTGAATGCCACGGATACGTGGTTCATCGGACGCGTATCTCCGGACGCCACCGCGGCGATCGGCGCCGTGTACTGGCCCGTGCTGGTCTTCGTCCTGCTTTTGGGCGGCGTCGGTCTCGCCGTGCAGACCCTGGTGGCGCAAGCTTACGGCGGCGGCCGCTATGCACGCGCTTCGCAGGCCACCTGGACCGCGTTGTGGGCCTCCTTGTTCACGGTGCCTGCGTTTACGCTGCTGGCGCTGGCCGGCGCGCAGATCTTTGGTCCCTTCGGGCTTCCGCCGGAGATTCAGCGGCTCGCGCTGACCTATTGGTTGCCGCGGATGCTGGGCGCCCCCTTGAGCGTGGCCCTGTGGGCGGTATTGGGCTTCTTCAACGGCATCGGCCGACCCACTGTGACGCTGCGGATCGCGGTCGGCGTAGCACTGGTCAATGCGTTGCTGAATCAGTGGTTCATGTTCAATCTCGGCATGGGCGTCGCGGGGTCCGCGTGGGCGACCAACGCTGCGCAATTGATCGGCGTGGGTGCGGCTTTGATCTGGTTTTTGGCGCCGGCGACGCGCGGGCGCTTTCGATCGCATCTGACCATGCGGCTGCACGGCCGCACGTTGTGGCACCAGATGCAGCTGGGTTTCCCCATGGGACTGCTGATTGCCGCGGATATTCTCGGCTTCGCGCTGTTCCAGTTGATGCAGGTGCGTTTGGGCACCGTCGATGGCGCCTCGACCCAGATCGTCATGATGCTGACTTCGTTTTGTTATATGCCGGCGGTGGGCATCGCCATGGCGGGTACAACGCTGGTGGGCCAGGCAATCGGCTCGCATCACAAGGACTGGGCGCTGAAGGTCGGCAATGGAATCATCCTGATCGCCGTGCTCTACATGGGCGCGATCGGCGTGCTGCTGGCGGCCTTGGGGCCCTGGGTTTTACCCTTTTTCACCAACTCCGCGGATCCCCACGCCGCTGAGGTGGTGCTGCGGGCGGGCACACTGCTGTGGATTGCCGCGGGATACCAATTGTTCGACGGCCTGAACATCAGCAGCAGCGCCAATTTGCGCGGCGCGGGCGATGTGCGCCTTCCGGCGATCATGGTGCTCGCGCTATCGTGGCTCATCTTCGTGCCGCTTGCTCACAGTCTCTCGTTTTCGCACGGCCAGGGTTGGGTTGAATGGTTGCCGCAATATGGCTTGGGCGCGGTGGGCGGCTGGTTTGCCGCGTTGATCTACATTTTTTTCCTCGGGCTGATGTTGTTTCTACGTTGGCGCTCGCGCGCCTGGCAGCGTATTGCGCTGCCGCTCGATTGATGTTTACGCTCGATCGCATTGCGATTGCCTGCCTGGCCGGCATGGCGCTGTCCGGCGGCTCGCTTGCGGCCGGCTCGAGCACGGCGGTTCCAGCCGGCATCACCCAGCTGATCGGCGCGCAACGCCTGCCGAGCAGCGCCGTCAGCTTCGTGATCGTCGATCCGGACACAGGCCGCGTCGTCGTAAGTCACAATCCGGACACGCCGCGAAGCCCGGCATCCACGATCAAGACCGTCACCACGTTTGCCGCGCTCGACATGTTGGGTCCGACCTTCATCTGGCAGACCCGTGCGTGGATTCGCGACGGCGATCTGTACTTGCAGGGCGGCGGCGATCCGTACATGACGCTGGAGCGATGGTGGAGCTTCGTGCAAGGCTTGCGCGCGCAGGGCTTGAAATCGATTTCCGGCGACATCGTCATCGACGACACTGCCTTTTCGGTGCCAAACGAGGACCCCGGCGCCTTCGATGGCCGCCCGAATCGTTCCTACAATGTGCTTCCCGACGCGTTGATGGTGAATTTCCAAGCCATCGACTTCCGGTTGGCCGCCAATGCCGACACGCATCGCGTGGAGATTTCGGCGAGCCCGGCACCGATCAATCTGGACATTGAAAATCATGTTCGCTACGCGCCGGGCCGCTGCATCGGCTCCGCCGCGCGCGTGGACTTCAAGGTTGCGTCGCCCGAACAGGATCGAGTGGTCTTTTCCGGCGCGCTGTCGCCGCACTGCGCCGAGCGAACATTCGCCCGTGTACTGCTGCGGCCCGCAACTTACGCGTTCGGCGCTTTTGTCCAGCTCTGGCGCGAATCGGGCGGAGAGTTCCGCGGCAAACTGCGCATCGAGCCCACGCCGGCCGACGCCAAAGCGCTTTATACCTTCGATTCGCTCAGCCTGGCCGAGATCGTGCGCCTCACCAATAAGCACAGCAACAATCTGATGGCGCGGCATTTGCTTCTGACCCTGGGCAAGGAACGATCCGGCGATCCTGCCACTGTGGAAAAAGGCATCGCGGCCATCGCTGAGTGGGGACGCGCTCGAGATTTCGACCTGAGCGGCGTGGACATGAACAATGGATCCGGCCTCTCGCGCAGCACCCACATCACGGTGCTGCAAATGTCCAAGATTCTCAGTACCGCCTATCACAGCCGATTCGCGCCCGAATATCTGGCGTCGTTTCCGCTGGCGGGCATGGACGGCACCCTGCGTTCGCGCATGAAAACCGCTCCGGCAGGCTCGGTCAGGCTCAAGACCGGACATCTTGATGGCGTCAGCGGCGTCGCGGGCTTTGTGACCACAGCGGCGGGGAAAACTTACGTCCTCGTTTCTCTGGTCAACAACGTGCGCGCGGATTTCGGTGCGGCGGAACCGCTGCATGCGGCGCTCGCGGCGTGGATTTTGGCCAACCTTTGAGTTACGGGCGCTCCATTTCCCAGAGTATGGCCGAGACGCTTTTGCGGACCCAGATCCCAAAGCCGACATAGCGAAACGCCTTGTTCAGCCGCCGCCGATACCAGGCGCCCGAGCGCAGATGCACCGCGCGATCCGTGCGGCTGCGATCGCAGTTCTCGCGCCAGTCCTCGCTCGTCAGTGCCGATACGTAAACCGCGGACTGCGTCAGCCGGCTCAAGTTGGCAATGGCGCGCGCGGCTTGCTCATCCGGCAAATACTGCAAAACGTCGTAGCAAATCACCAGGTCGAAGGGGATGCGCGGCGCAAAATCGACGATGGACCCAAAGTCCCAATGGAAGCGGCGGCAAAGATAGTCGCTCGCCTCGAGGCCCACATAGTGCGCGCGCGGCAGATATTCCTTGAACGGCTTGCGCAGCAGTCCAATGCCGCAGCCTGCGTCGAGAATGCGCCGCACGGGGATTTGGCACTGCTTCAAGACGGCCGCGATCAGCGCGGCGCGGCTGCGCATTTCGGAAGCCGTGACCACGCGCGTCGCGGCGTTGAGATAGAACTTTTTGAAATATGCCGCGCTGAAATTGTTGATCGGCGCGCCACCGTGTACCTTACGTGCTCTTTTTGGTTGGCGCTTTGCCGAGGTTTGACCGATGCTCAAGAAGATTCCGCGCGTGACTGCTTTGCCCGCCATGATAGTGGTCTCGCTGCTGGCTTGCTCGCCCGCGTGCCTCGCCGCGGCGGAATCTGCGTCTTCGGGCGGCATTCCCGGCATCGAGGTGAAAACCTCAGGCATGCATCACATGCAGGGCTTCTTGCCGCTGCATTGGGATGCCAAGAACGGCCGGCTGTATTTGGAGATCCCCAAGCTCAACACCGACCTGTTGTATTTCGATTCGCTCCCCTATGGAACGGGATCCAACGACTTGGGGCTCGATCGCGGTCAGGTGTCGGCGGCAAAAGTGGTTCGATTCGAGCGTTTCGGCCCGAAGATTCTGTTGGTGCGGCCGAACGAACTCTTCCGCAGCTCCGCGCGAGACCCCGCTGAGCAGCTTGCCGTGCGTCAGTCCTTTCCGGAGTCCGTCCTCGGCAGCTTTACGGTGGCGGCTGAAAATGCGGCGGGATCGGCGGATGCCGGTGCGGTGTTGGTGGATGCCACGGATTTCTTTCTTCGCGACGCACACGGTGTGTCCGATGCGTTGGTGAAACAGGGGCCCTATAAGCTGGATCCGGCTCGATCGGCGATCGCCATCGACGCCACCAAGGTGTTTCCCAAGAATACCGAAGTGGAGGCCGTTCTGACGTTTACCTCGGATGCCCCCATACGCGGATCATTTGTCGGCGACGTGACGCCGGATGCGCACGCGATGACGCTGCGCGAGCATCAGTCGTTTCTGGAGCTGCCGGGCCCGGGATACACACCGCGGCGCTTTGATCCACGCGCGGGATATTTTCAGTTCGAGTACCGGGACTATGCGGCGGCGCTGGGCGAGCCCTTGGATCAGCTGTTAATCGTGCGGCACCGGCTCATCAAGCAGGACCCGAACTGCATGCAGTCCTGCGCGCCGGTCAAGCCCATTCAGTACTACGTGGACAGAGGCGCTCCCGAACCGATCCGATCCGCACTGGTGGAAGGTGCACGCTGGTGGGATCAAGCCTTCCAGGCTGCGGGTTGGGCGCCCGGTACGTTTCGAGTGGATGTTCTGCCTGAGGGCGCCGATGCCATGGATGCCCGGTACAACATCATTCAGTGGGTCCATCGATTCACGCGCGGCTGGTCCTATGGTCATCCCGTTGCGGATCCGCGCACCGGCGAAATCATCAAGGGCAATGTGACGCTGGGATCGTTGCGCGGCCGGCAGGATTATCTGATCGCGGAGGCGCTGCTGTCCCCTTACGTCACCGGCAAGCAGCCCGCTGCGGAGAACGACCCGATGCTGGCCATGGCGTTGGCGCGCACGCGCCAACTGGCCGCTCACGAAACCGGCCATACCTTGGGATTGGCGCATAATTTCGCGGCCAGCGCCTTTCCGCACGCCCCCTCCGAGTCCGTCTCCGTCATGGACTACCCGCATCCATGGATAACGATCGACAAGAAGGGCGTACCGGATCTCTCCGCCGCCTACGCGGTCAACATCGGCGTTTGGGACAAGGTCGCGATCAACTACGGCTATCGCCAATTTCCCGACAGCGCGGCGGAGGGAGCCGAGCTCGATGCCATCTTGCGCAGGGCCACCCAATCGGGCCTCGTCTACATCACGGATGAAGACGCCCGGCCGCAGGGCAGCGCGCATCCGTTTGCCCACTTGTGGGACAACGGCACGGATGCGGCCGATGAATTGACACGCATCATGACGATTCGCGCGACGGCACTGGCGAGGTTCGGCGAGAACGCGATTCCCACCCATGTTCCGATGGCTCAGCTGGAAGAGACGCTCGTGCCCTTGTATCTCATGCATCGCTACCAGACCGAGGCCACCATCAAGATGATCGGCGGCCTCGACTACCGATACCAGCTGCGCGGAGATGGACAGATGAATGCCGTCATTGTCGCCGCGGACGAGCAGCGCAAGGCCCTGCACGAGGTGCTGAAAACGCTGTCCGCGGAAACCCTGACGCTGCCGGAGGCGCTCCTCAGGCAATTTCCGCCGCACCCGCCGGCTTTCGAGCGTACGCGCGAATCGCTGCCGGCCCACACCGGACTGACATTCGATCCCATTGCGGCGGCGGAATCCGCCGCCGACATGACATTGGGTATTTTGTTCGATCCGCAGCGCGCGGCGCGCCTGGTGGAGTACCACGTGCGCGCCCATACCCCTTCGCTTGCCGAGGTGATTGATGCCGCACTCGAGGTCAACGGGCGGCACGCCGCATCGAACGCGCCTCCGGCCTTGAGCGCCGAGATTCGATCGGCCGTGCATGCCAGAACCGTCGAAGCGCTTTTAAGGTTGGCGGCGGACCCGAAGGCCTCAACCGAAGTACGGGCGATCTGCTACGTGAAGCTGAACGACATCAGGCGCCGCAGCGATGCCAACTCGCCGCTCGATGCGTACCTCGCTCACCGCATCAAGCAGTTTCAAGACGATCCCGAAAAATTCGTGGTGGCAAAGGCTATCGAGGCGCCGCCGGGAATGCCGATCGGCGACGACGAGGAATAACCCATGGCGGCTGCGGTGCGAAATGTCATTTTTGACCTGGGCGGCGTCGTCCTGGACTGGAATCCCGCCGCGATCGTGGCGCTCTTCGAGTCGGTGCCCGAACGACAAGCTGCCTTGAGACACGCGCTGTTCGGCCATGCGGACTGGCGCATGTTCGATCGCGGAGCGCTCACCGAATCCGAGCTGATTCAGCGCCTGCAGTTGCGGCTCGGCTCGACTCAGGCGGAGGTGGAGGCGATTCTCGGTGCGATACGCAACTCTTTGGTGGAAAAGCCGGAAACCGTGGAACTGCTCCGCGCCCTTCAGGGTCGGGGGACGCCCTTGTACTGTCTTTCCAACATGCCCGCCGCCATCTACACGCACCTGCGTCAGCGTCACAATTTCTGGGATGCATTCAGCGGCATTGTGATCTCGGGCGAGATTCAAATGATGAAGCCGGAGCCTGAGGTGTTCATGCATCTGCTCGAGACGTTTGATCTGCGCGCCGAAGAGTCCGTTTTTATTGACGACCTGCCCGCGAACGTCGAGAGCGCCAGGCAGGTGGGGCTGCACGCCATCTGTTTCAAAGACGCCGCCCAGTGCCGGCGGGAACTGGACCAAATTTTAGGCAGTTGAAGTGCTATGCCGGCAGTGCTCGGAAGCGGCGGGGCAATTCGATCGAGGGGATTCCGTTGTGAAAACGTTGTGTTTATTTGCGATTCTCTGGGGTACCGCTTGCTGGGCAGCCAATACAACGCCGCCTCAGGTGAATGGCCGGCGAATCATCCAGCACCTCGAAAGGCTTGCCGAGTACGGCAAGAATCCACAAGGCGGCGTCAGTCGCGTCGCCTACACGACGGCCGATCTGGCCGGCCGCGAATACGTCATGGGATTGATGCGCGAGGCGGGACTCGCAGTCAGCATCGACGTCGCCGGCAACCTGGTGGGCACACGGGCCGGAACCGACACGACGCTCAAGCCCATTATCATCGGATCGCACATCGACTCGGTTCCCGAGGGTGGAAACTATGATGGGGATGTGGGCTCACTCGGAGCGATCGAAGTGGCTCAGACGCTGAACGAGCATGGCATGCGCATGCGTCACCCTCTTCAAGTGATCATTTTCCAGAACGAAGAAGGCGGATTGTTGGGAAGCGCCGCCATCGGCCGGGGAACAGACTCCGCGAGTCTCAACGCCGTGTCGCAGAGCGGGAAAGTGGTTCGTGACGGCATCAAATTCCTGGGAGGCGACCCCGACCGAATCGCGGAAGCGAAACGGCCGCCCGGCAGCATCCGCGCCTACATTGAATTGCATATTGAGCAAGGGGCATTGCTCGAGCTACAGCATGTTCAGATCGGCATCGTGGAAGGAATCGTCGGCATCCTCGACAGTGACGTGACGGTCGAGGGCTTTGCCAACCATGCGGGCACCACACCGATGGATCAGCGTCACGATGCGATGCTCTCGGCAGCCCGTTTCACGGAGAAGTTCAATCTGCTGGTCACCAGCGTGCCGGGTAGGCAAGTGGGCACGGTGGGTTGGATCAAAGCCGAACCCGGTGCGTACAACGTCATTCCGGGCAGGGTAAGAATGGGACTGGAGCTGCGCGATTTGGACGCGGGCAAAATCAAAGCCCTTTTTGAGCGATCGCGCGAGACCGCGGACGAGATCGGGCGCTCGAACGGCACCACCTTTAATTTCTCCCCTCGGGACATCAGCGCGCCGGCGCTCACCGACAAATCGCTGCAGGGAATTATCGGAGCGACGGCGAAGCGGCTGAACTTCTCAACCAAGCTCATGCCGAGCGGCGCCGGACACGATGCCCAAGAGATGGCCAATATCGGGCCCATCGGAATGATTTTCATCCCAAGCGTTGGCGGAATCAGTCACTCACCCAAGGAGTTTTCAAATCCCGGCGACATCGAGAATGGCGCGAACGTCTTGCTCGGAACCATACGGAGTCTGGATGTTGCGAGCGATTCGAAGTAAGCCAACGATCAGGTCGGGCCGCGCTGCGCGAGTTTGCCCCCGAAGAGCACCGCGGGAACAGCCGGAATGACGACCCCGAGGTTGTACCACCACGGGAAGCGGGACCAGAAGAGGAGAAGATGCAAACCGGCGAGATAGATCCCGATCAGCCCCGCCAGCACCCACACCGCTTGCCGGCGCTTCGCGATCTTTGCCGTTGTCCAACCGGCTCCGATCTCGGCGACCAACCAGAACACCAGGTTGCAGCACGCCATCAACGGCGTGAACGTAAACACGCCCTGTCTCGTCCACGCTCGTCCGTGGACCGCATAGTCGGGCCAGAGTTGCGCCAGTACCAGCGCAAGGACCAAGAACCCCACCATCCACACGACGGCGCCTGCCACGACGCCGAGTACGCTGCGCACCATGTTGTTGTCTCCGTTACGGGTACGTGGTTTATGCAACTAGGTGCATAGTGTACTCACCGTGGTGTCTTTATGCAACCATATGCATATGGCGGCGCTCGAAGGACAAACATGGCATTGAGAGAAGTCATTCTGACGGTGCTCGCCCGCGGCGAAATGACGGGGTATGAGATCACCAAGGATTTCGAGGCGGTATACGTGCACTTCTGGCGCGCCTCGCACCAGCAGGTATATCGCGAACTTGCCCGGCTCAACAAGGACGGCCAGGTGACTGTGAAGGTCGTCGCACAAGAAAGCCGGCCCGACAAGAAGGTCTACGCGATTACCAAGCGGGGATTGGAGGAGCTCAAGCGGTGGATTGTGGCGCCCACCGAGCCGCCACGTCCGCAATACGATCTACTGGTCAAGCTGCTGGGATCCCACGTCGCTGACCGAGGTGTATTTCATCGCGAACTGGAGCGCATCCGCGCCCGCGCGAAGGAATGGGTGCAGGAGCTTCGAGCGATGCGGCGGGAATGCCTCCGCACGCGCCCCGTCTGGTCGGAGCACGACAAAATCCTTTTTCTCACGCTGCGTCGCGGGCTGCTTCTCGGGCAAGCGCAGTTGCGATGGCTGGGCGAGGTCAGCGAATTCATCGAGAGCGGCAAACTGCACGACTGAGCACCGTTGATGACTGAAACCTCGCATGCGGTATTTTTGAGCTACGCCTCGCAGGATGCGGAGGCGGCCCAAAAGATTTGCGAGGCCCTGCGTGCGGCCGGCATCGAGGTCTTTCTCGATCAGAGCGAGCTGCGGGGCGGGGATGCGTGGGATCAGAAGATCCGGCGCGAGATCCACGATTGCGCGCTATTCGTTCCCGTCATTTCCGTGAACACGGCGTCGAGACTCGAGGGCTACTTCCGCCTGGAGTGGAAGCTTGCGGTGGACCGATCGCATCTGATGGCAGCGGAAAAGCCGTTTCTGTTGCCGGTGGTTATCGATGCGACGCGAGAGTCCAATGCACACGTGCCGGACCGGTTTCGGGAGGTGCAATGGACGCGGCTGCCGGGCGGCGACACATCCCCTACATTCGCGGAGCGTGTACGGCGCTTGCTGTCAGGCGAGTCGCCGCAGGACCCGGGGACCGCGTCGGGCGCCGTTCGCGTGGCTGCGGCTGCGAAGATTCCAAGGCCCGCCGTGTCATCGTGGCGGTCGAAAGGAGTACACACGAGTCATCAGTCTTGCGCCCGACTTCAATGAGACTTACGCAGAGCGTGGATTCGCATATTACGCACTCGGGGATCTTAACAGCGCGCGCGCCTCATGCGAGATGAAGCCGGACTTCTGGTTCAGTCAGCAGTGCCTCGCCGTGATCCTTGAGAAGATTGGGCGGCACGCGGATGCGGAAGTCGAGCTTGCGAAAATGAAGGTAAACGGCGATGCCGCAGCGTTCCAGTATGCGACGATCTATGCGCAGTGGGGCAACACCCCGAAGGCGATTGAGTGGCTCGAGACGGCGCTGCGTTTGCGTGATCCGGGCCTGGCCTGGCTGAAGGTCGAACCGCTCCTGGACCCGCTGCGCAAAGAGCCGCGCTTTCAGGCTCTGATGAGGAAGTTGAAATTTCCGAGCTAAGCGGCGGTGCGGTTCCGACGCAATAGAATTGAGGTATTGCCGATGAAGAAGATCGATCTCGATTCGGTTCCGGCCGAGACCGGCTGCAGCTATCCATACCCTTTCAACCTGCCCTGCAGCCTGCAATCCTGCCGCCGCCTGGCGCGGCACGAAGGTCTGACCCATTTCGGCGTGAATCTAACGGTCATTGAGCCCGGCGGTTGGTCGAGCCAACGTCACTGGCACAGCCACGAGGATGAATTCATCTGGGTCGTGGAAGGCGAACTCACACTGGTGACTAACAGCGGCGAGGAACTGCTGCGCGCCGGGGACTGCGCCGCGTTTCCATGTGGCGTTGAGGATGGGCATCATCTGATCAACAAATCAGCACGACCGGCCCGGGTGCTCGAGATCGGCAATTCGGATGCGCGAGATCGATGCGTCTACTCGGACATCGACATGGTCGCGGGGGAGGGAAGTGAGCGTTACCGTCACCGCGACGGGAGGCCCTATCCTCCGAAAGCTGATTGGCCGCCGACAGAGCCGGCGGCCAATGTCCCGTGACGCTAGTCTATTTCTTCGAATCCGAGCCTTGAGACAGGACGCATTGCCAGGCACCGTTGGGCATTTTCACCCACGTATCGGCCCAACGTGAATTGATGCTCATGGGTTTGCCTTGCTGTGTTCCTTTCGCCTTAAACATCATGGTGGCGACCGCTGTGTTCCCAAAAACCGTGATATGAAAATCCTCGGCATCCACGCTGACATATTTGGTTGCCTTCGCGTCGGCCAGAAATTTCGCACGATTGCTGATCGTACCGTCCGTGTCGATGTAGATAAGCTTGTCCGCCAACAATGGCGCGGCCAGATCAGGATTGTTGGTTCTTTCAGATTGCGTCCATTGCTCTTCCGCCGCGGCGACAGCCTTCTCCGCGGTTTCATCTGCCGCTTGCGTCACCGTGATCGTGGCAAAGCTCAGTGAAATTACTCCGAGCAAGCTCAAGGCAAGCTTGTTGTTCATGTTTGTTTCCCTTTTTTTAAATTGTAATGATCCATCAGCACAGGGTCTTAAGACGCCTGCTTTTCGGATTAGATGCCTTGTATCCCGGCATGTCCAGCGATCGTACATTTCAAAAGACCCAATATTCTCGTGCGCCGCAGCGCGACAGCGTCCAATATTGACAGATCGGTCAATAACTAATATTGTCGAGTTATGGTCAGGCCTAGAGAGTTCGATCGGGACGAAGCACTGGACCGCGCTACGCGCGCTTTCTGGGCGAAGGGCTACGCCTCGACCTCCACAGAGGACCTTCTCGCTGCGATGAACATCGGACGACAGAGCCTCTACAACGCGTTCGGCGACAAACGAAGGCTCTACCTTGAAGCGCTGGAGCGGTATCAACGCGAAAGCAGTGCGGGCAATTTGGAGCGTCTGAATGGCAGTGCATCGCCGCTGGGCGGCATCGAGGCGCTTTTGCGAGGCCTCATTTCCGAAGATGACAGCGTACGTGCACTCGGTTGCATGGGTGTCAGCGCTGTCTGCGAATTCGGGGCTGCTGATCCGGAGCTTGTGATGCTGCGAAGCAAAGTGGGACCAAGGCTTTTCAGGCGCCTGGTTGAGCGCATCCGCGAGGGGCAGGCATGCGGCGAAGTCGACCGTGCCATCGACCCCCGCGAAGCCGCCGCCTTTTTGCAGATGACGATGCAAGGCATTCAGCTCGGCGCCCGTGCGGGCGCCGAAGCCAGGCGTCTACGCGCGCTCGCCAGATTTGCCATCGACCGCTTTCGATCCCGCTAGACAAGGAACGCCTAGCGCGCCTGACGTGCACCCTATTATGGACTAATCAGTCAACAACGGAGAAGCCAATGTACGAGAATCGAGGACTTACCGGAAAGATTGCCATTGTCTTTGGCGGCTCGCGAGGCATTGGCGCAGCCGCAGCGCGACGCCTCGCAAAAGAGGGCGCTGATGTAGCGGTGACCTATGTGTCGATGCCGGAGCGAGCCGCCGACACGGTGGCGGCGATCGAGGCTGCCGGGCGGAGAGGCCTTGCAATCAGGGCCGATAGCGCGGATCCGGCCGCCATCGAAGCAGCCGTCACGCAGACCGTGGAGCATTTCGGGAAATTGGATATCGCGGTTGTCAACGCCGGCATCTTGCTGCTTGGTGACGTCGCGACCGTGAACGTAAAGGATCTCGACCGCATGCTCGACATCAACGTGCGTGGGGTCTTTCTCGCCATCCAGGCCGCGGCAGCGCGTCTCACTGACGGCGGTCGGATCATCACGATCGGCAGCAACACGGCAGTGCGAAGCGGACATCCGGGCTCGAGCGTTTACTCAATGACGAAGGCGGCAGTTGCCGTCATGGTGAAAGGGATTGCCGTTGACCTGGCCGGCCGCGGCATTACAGTCAACAACATTCAACCGGGGCCAACCGTAACGGACATGACGGTCGCTCATATCGAGGCGATCAAGCCGCTCATTCCGCTTAAGCGCGCCGGAGATCCGGGCGAGATTGCCGGTCTGGTCGCCTATCTCGCCCGCAAGGAGTCAGGCTATATGACCGGCTCCAGTCTTACCATCGACGGTGGTATGGCGCTATGACCCGCCGGCGCGGCAAAAGGTAGCGCCGAACAGGCTCCGTCTTCAATCCATCACGAGAAGTACGTGCTGTAGGCCACTGCCTTCCACTTCTCGTGTTCTGTCCGCAGGGCATCCAGCTTCGCCATGATCGCCGTCCAGCTGTCGGCGCCCAACCACTCATTCTTCCCGCAGGAATTTACTCGACGGTAAGACTCTTCGCCAAATTCCGCGGCTGATCGACATCGGTGCCCTTGAGCACCGCGACGTGGTAGGCCAACAGCTGCATGGGGATGGCAAACACGACGGGCGCTTGCAGCGGGGTGGCATGCGCGGGCATTTTGATGACGGTGATGCCATCCTCACTTTTCATGCCGGCCTTGGGATCCGCGAACACATACAATTTGCCGCCGCGGGCCCGCACCTCGTGCAAGTTGGATTTCAGCTTTTCGAGCAGGTCATTGCTGGGCGCGACGGCAACCACCGGCATGTCTTCATCGACCAATGCCAGAGGGCCGTGCTTGAGCTCCGCGGCCGGGTAGCCTTCCGCGTGGATGTAGGAAATTTCTTTGAGTTTCAGCGCGCCTTCCAAGGCGATGGCCTGCAGGGGTCCGCGGCCGAGAAACAGCGCGTGATGCTTCTCGACAAAGACCTCGGCCAGCTCTTGAATCGTTGCATCGAGCTTCAGCGTCTTTTCCACGAGGCCGGGCAATTGCATCAACTGCGAAACCAGGGCGCTTTCCTGCGAGGCGGCAGGACCGTTTTTCGCCAATGCAATCGTTAACATGGTGAGAGCGGCGAGCTGCGTCGTGAACGCCTTCGTGGATGCGACGCCGATTTCAGGTCCTGCCCGCGTCAGCAGCACCAAGGCCGATTCCCTGACCATTGAGCTTTCCGCGACATTGCAGATGGCGAGCGTCGACAAATAGTTCTGTTGCTTCGCATTGCGCAGCGCCGCCAACGTGTCCGCGGTCTCGCCGGACTGCGAAATGGTGACGAACAGGGTATCCGGTGTGATCACCGGATCGCGATACCGGTACTCGCTGGCGATCTCGACGCGTGCCGGTATCCGGCAGATTTGCTCGATGAGATAGCTGGCGACAATTCCCGCATGGAAGCTGGTACCGCACGCGGCAATGTGCACCGCTTTGACGCGCTTGAAAATCTCGGGCGCGCCCGGCCCAAAGGCGGCATCCAGCAATTTCGTGCCGGCGACCCGCTCTTCCAACGTCTGGGCAATCGCGCGCGGCTGCTCATGGATTTCCTTGAGCATGAAGTGCCGGTACTGTCCGCGCTCCACGGCATCTGCCGGCAAGTCGCTTTCCCTGACCGCGCGCACGACGAGATGCCCGGTTGCATCCAGGATCTTCACGGAGCGTCGGCGAACTTCCGCGACATCGCCTTCCTCCAGGAACATGAAGCGGCGCGTGACGGGGAGCAGCGCGGCCACATCGGAGGCTGCAAAATTCTCGTCGATCCCAAGGCCGATGACCGCCGGGCAACCTTGGCGCGCCATCACGATGCATTCCGGATCCGTCTCGCTCAGCACGGCAAGCGCGTAGGCGCCTTGCAGCTCATTCACGGTCTTGCGCACCGCCGTCAGCAGATCCGGCGACGAAGCCAGGTAGTGGTGAATGCGATGCGCAATCACCTCGGTGTCGGTCTCCGACGTGAAACTGTAGCCCAGGCTTTTGAGCTCGCCGCGCAGCAACTCATGATTCTCGATGATGCCGTTGTGGACAATGGCGACATTGCCGCGGGAAATATGCGGGTGTGCGTTTTCGGTGGTGGGCACGCCGTGGGTCGCCCATCGGGTATGGGCGATGCCGATCGATCCGTGGATGGGCTTTGCATCCAGGGCATCCTGCAGGACCTTGACCTTGCCGACCGTGCGCAACCGGGCCAATTGCCCATGATCGAGCACCGCAAGCCCAGCGGAGTCGTAGCCGCGATACTCGAGGCGCCGCAATCCCTCCATCAAGATCGGTACCGCGCTGCGCTCGGCCACCACGCCCACGATGCCACACATAGTTCGCTACGGTCCTTAAGCCAAAAAAGGGTGCCTAGTGTGCCCGAGACGGGTAGGAAAGCCAGAGCCTCCAGACCGGTGGTGTAGGGCTCCTAATATTATTTGCTAAATAGTATTGGTAACTATATAGTATTAGCCTATGGACGATAGCAACGAGCGAAAATTCCAAAAAGAGCTAAACGGAGGCCTGGTCGGCCTGGTTTTGCTGGCGGTGCTTGCCGAATCGACCGAAGACCTTTACGGATATGAAATCGCCAAGCGCTTGGCGAGTGCCAATGATGGGACCTCCATCTTCAAGGAAGGCACCATCTACCCCGTCCTTCGTGCGCTCTCCGCCGGGAATTTGTTGACCAGTCGCATCGTGCCCTCCTACTCCGGTCCACCGCGTCGCTACTACCGCATCACCGAGCAAGGCCGCAGCGTGCTTGCCGAGTGGAAACAGATTTGGGCTGGGACCCGCGATTTCGTGGATCGATTCACTGAAACAGAACAATCGGACATAGGACATTCCTCATGAACCGCAGCGCACCCCGTTCCATCGATCAATACCTCCGTCAATTGCGCGAAGAGCTGGGCGGCGCGGATTCCGCGCTCATTCAGGATGCGCTGTACGACGCCGAGGAGTACCTGCGCGCCGAAGTTGCGGCGCACCCCGACAAGTCCGAGTCCGATGTGCTCGAGCTGATCGCCTCGACTTACGGAGCGCCCGACGAGGTCGCGACCGCTTATCGCGACACGGAGGTCAAAGTGAAGGCCGCCATGGCGACCCCGCGCAAGGAGCCGCACACTGCGGCGGGTCGTTTCTTCGGCGTATTTTTGGATCCGCGTGCCTATACGTCCTTATTCTTCATGTTTCTGGCTTTGGCCACCGGCATCATTTACTTCGTACTGGCCGTCACCGGCCTGTCACTCTCCGTCGGCTTGTCGGTCCTGATCATCGGCGTCCCGTTCTTTCTCATGTTCATGGCCGTGTGCCGCGTCGTGTCCCTGGCGGAAGGACGCTTGATCGAGGCAATGACCGGCGCGCGCATGCCACGCCGGCCCGTATACCAAGGCGCGGCGCGGGGTTTCTGGGCGCGGACTGGCGAAATGCTCAAGGACCGGCGCACTTGGACCACGATCGCTTACTTTCTGTCCATGCTGCCGATTGGAATCGTCTACTTCGTCCTTGCGGTGGCGGGCTTGTCCATCAGCTTGACGCTCATTGCGCTGCCGATCACCGTGGTGCTGAGTCAGGCTGGATGGTTCGGCATGAGCGCCAGTGAATTCTTCGGAACCGCGCAGCCCGAGTGGATATTCAACACCGGGTTCGCAATTCCCATTCTCGGCGTCGCGGGCCTCTTGTTGCTGACGTCGTTGATGCATCTGGCGCGGGGCATCGGACGCCTGCATGCCATGTACGCCAAATCCATGCTGGTCGCGAGGGTCGCATCGGGTCCGGTAGAGACGGAAGAATCAGCGGCCGCGCTCGTCGCCCATTGACACCGGCGCGGCTCAATAGTGAGGACGCTTAAGTCTTGGGCTTTTCCATCGCCTTGGCGATGACGTCGGCTTTTTCTTTGTCGTTCAGTTTGGCGGGCCGCTTCCAATCATCCTTGGTGATGGGCTTCGATCTTTCGAACACCAGCGTGTTATCCGGCGTACTGGCCGTAATCGTCGAACCCGCACCGATCGTGGTGCCGGCGCCGATCCGCACCGGTGCCACCATCATGGTGCCGGAGCCGATGGAGGCACCGTCCTCGATCAGCGTGGGCCACTTGTTCACGCCATCGTAGTTGCAGGTGATGCTGCCGGCACCGACGTTCACGTCCTTGCCCACCTGGGAATCGCCGAGATAGGTCAGGTGATTGGCTTTGCTGCCGGCGCCGATCTCGGTGTTTTTGACTTCGACGAAGTTGCCGATGTGAACCTCGCGGTGCATGACGGTGCCGGGCCGCAAGCGAGCGAAAGGACCGATGCGGCAGTTCTGCGAGACGATGGCGTGATCGACGATGCTGTTGGCAAAAATCTCCGTGCCTTCGCCGATGCGCGAATCGCTGATGACGCAATTCGGCCCCACCTTGACGCCCGCCGCGAGATGCACATTTCCGATGAGCACCGCATTGATATCGATGAAGACGTCGCGCCCCACCTGGACATCGCCGCGTATATCGATGCGCGTGGGGTCCGCCAGAGTTGCGCCGGCCAGCATCAGTTCTTCGGCGCGAAGCCGGCGGTAGCCCGCTTCGACGGCGCTAAGCTGGATCTTGTCGTTGACGCCGGCAACCTCCAACGCATTCGCGGCCCGGATGGCCTCGATGCGCGTGCCGCCCTTCGCGGCGCCCGCGACCACGTCGGTCAGAAAATACTCGCGCTGCGTGTTGTCGCTTCCTAATCCGAGCAGCCATTCGCGTAAGGGTCCCGCCTTCGCCGCCATGAGGCCGGAATTGACTTCGCGAATCTCGAGCTGCGTAGGCGTAGCGTCCTTGTGTTCGACGATCGCGATGACCCGGCCTTCCGGGTTGCGCACGATGCGCCCATAGCCGCGCGCTTCGTCGAGATTCACCGACAGGACGGCCAGCGCGCTTTCGCCGGCAGCGGCGGTCAGTTTCGCAAGAGATGCCGCGCCGATGAGCGGCACATCGCCGTAGAGCACCAGCACCGTGTGCTCGTCCGGGATCAGGCACATGGCCTGCATCACCGCGTGACCCGTCCCCAATTGATCCGCTTGCAGAACCCATTCGACGTTTTCGTGCGCGAGAGCGGCCTGCACCTGTACGCCGCCATGACCGTAGACGACGTAGATATCGCTGGGGTTAAGCGCGCGTGCCGCGGTAATGACGTGTTGCAGCAGCGGTTCGCCGGCCAAAGGCTGCAGAACCTTGGGCAGATCGGAGTTCATCCGCTTGCCCTGTCCGGCTGCCAAAATCACGACCGAAAGCTGCATGCAGACCCCGTTTGTGGCGGCGGATCCTAGCGCTGTCGCTTGCGTAGGCGTTCGATGGCGCGCAATTGCGCCATGGCTTTTACCAGTTCCGCCTGCGCCTCGGCGATATCCACCTTGTCGCCGCGATTGCGCACCGCATCCTCCGCCCGTTGCTTGGCGGCCAGCGCGGCAGCCTCATCCAGATCCTTGGCGCGTGCGGCGGTGTCCGCCAGCACGGTCACCAGGTGCGGCTGAATCTCGAGGGCGCCGCCGCCGACATAAAAAACCTGTTCCTCATGGCCTTCGCTCTCCACGCGCACTTCGCCGGCTGCCAAGGTGGTCAACAAGGGCGCGTGACGGGGGTAGATGCCCAGCTCGCCCTGCGATCCCGGCACGAACAGCCTCGTCGCCTCGCCGGAAAAAATCTGGCCTTCGGCGCTGACGATGTCGACGTGAATGGTGTTGGCCATGATGTCTCGTTATTGCAGCGTCTTGGCTTTCTCGACGGCTTCCTCAATACCACCGATCATATAGAACGCCTGCTCGGGCAGGTGGTCGTATTCGCCGGCAATGATGGCCTTGAAGCCGCGGATGGTCTCCTTGAGCGATACGATCTTGCCGTCTTGGCCCGTGAACACCTTTGCCACGTTGAAGGGTTGCGTCAAGAAGCGTTGGATCTTGCGCGCGCGATACACGCTCAATTTATCTTCTTCGGACAACTCATCCATTCCCAGAATCGCGATGATGTCCTGAAGCTCCTTGTACCGCTGCAGAATCGATTGTACGCCGCGGGCCGTGTCGTAGTGATCCTGGCCGACCACCAGGGGATCGAGCTGCCGGCTGGTGGAATCGAGAGGGTCAACGGCAGGGTACAAACCCAGCGACGCAATTTGACGCGACAGCACGACGGTGGCGTCCAAGTGCGCGAAGGTCGTCGCCGGCGACGGATCGGTCAGGTCGTCCGCGGGAACGTAGACGGCCTGAATCGAGGTGATGGAGCCCGTCTTGGTCGACGTAATGCGCTCCTGCAACACGCCCATTTCCTCGGCGAGCGTCGGCTGGTAACCCACCGCTGAGGGCATGCGGCCGAGCAGCGCCGATACTTCGGTGCCGGCGAGCGTGTAGCGATAAATATTGTCGACGAAGAACAGCACGTCGCGGCCCTTGCCGGAGGCTTGTTTCTCATCCCGGAAATATTCGGCCATGGTCAAGCCGGTCAACGCGACGCGCAGGCGGTTGCCCGGCGGCTCGTTCATCTGGCCGTACACCATCGCCACTTTGGAATTCGAGAGATTGTCCTTGTCGATGACGCCCGACTCGATCATCTCGTGATAGAAGTCGTTGCCTTCGCGGGTACGCTCGCCGACGCCGGCAAACACCGACAGACCGCTGTATTGCTTGGCGATGTTGTTGATGAGCTCAAGCATGTTCACGGTCTTGCCGACGCCGGCGCCGCCGAACAAGCCGACCTTGCCGCCCTTCGCAAACGGCACCAACAAGTCGATCACCTTGATGCCGGTGACCAAGAGGTCCTGGCCGCCAGCCTGTTCGTCGTATGCGGGCGCGGGCCGGTGAATCGGCAGGTACTCTGTGGATTGCACCGGTCCTTTTTCGTCCTGCGGCTTGCCGAGCACGTCCATGATGCGCCCCAACGTGCCGGCTCCCACGGGCACCGAAATGCCCTTGCCCGTGCCCTTGACGGTGAGGCCGCGGCGCAAGCCTTCGGAGGGGCCCATGGCGATGGCTCGAACGACACCGTCGCCGAGCTGCTGCTGCACCTCGAGGGTGAGGTCCACGTCATCGAGCTTGAGTGCGTCGTAGACCTTGGGAATCTGATCGCGCGGGAATTCCACGTCGACGACCGCCCCGATGATTTGCACGATTTTACCGCTGGACATTTTATTGACCTCTATTCATGGCCTACGGCCACCTTCTCATGGGCTTCGCCCAACTGCTCTCGGGGTTGCTGCGCAACCCCGTACGATTAGCGGCGCTGCGCGCCGGCTGAAAAAAACCAAACCTCGTCTAAACCGCCGCCGCCCCGCCCACGATCTCGGACAATTCCTTGGTGATCGCGGCCTGGCGGGCCTTGTTGTAAATGAGTTGCAGCTCGTCGATGAGCTCACCGGCGTTATCCGTTGCCGCCTTCATGGCCACCATGCGTGCGGCCATTTCGCAGGCGACGTTTTCCACCGCACCCTGAAAAATCTGCGCCTCGATGTAGCGCATCAAGATACCGTCGAGAATCGCCATGGAATCGGGCTCGTAGATGTAGTCCCAGCGTTCCTGCAAATCGTCCTTGTCGACGGTCTGAATCGGCAGCAGCTGCGACACGATGCCCTTCTGGGTCATGGTGTTGACGAACACATTGTGGGCGAGCAGCAGTTGATCGACTTTTGTTTCACGATAAAAATCCAGCATCACCTTGGTGGTGCCGATCAAATCCTGGATGTGCGGCCGGTCGCCCAGGTGCGTGACCGATGCCGCGATCTCGATACCCGACAGGCGGCGGAAGAATTGCAGGGCCTTCGAGCCGATGACGCACAGGTACACCTTCGCGCCTTGCTTCTGTGCTTCGCGAATCGCGACCAACGTCGCCTTGAACAGATTTAAATTGAGCGATCCGCACAGGCCGCGGTCGGTGCTGATCACCACAATGCCGACGGAGGTCACCGGCCGCTCGAGCGTGAACGGATGCTTGTAATCCAGGTTCACCTGGCGCAAATGGCCGATGATCTTGCGCACCTTTTCCGCATAGGGGCGCGCGGCGCGCATGCGGTCCTGCGCCTTGCGCATTTTGCTCGCGGCAACCATTTCCAGGGCTTTGGTGATCTTGCGCGTGTTCTTGATACTCGCGATCTTGCCCCGGATTTCTTTTGCGCCTGCCATTTAGGTTCTCTTTAGCCTTAGCCTTCAAACGGTCGCGAAGAATTCGTCGCAGCACTTCTTCAAGGAGGCTTCGACTTCCTTGGTCAGGTCCGGCTTGCCGTTGATGGTCTTGAGCAGATCGCCGTAGCTCGAACGGGCGAAGGACTGCAGACCTGCTTCGGTCTCCACCACCTTGAGGCGCGGCACCTTGTCGAAATAGCCGTTGTTGGCCGCGTACAATGACAGCGACATTTCGGCCACCGACATGGGCGCGTACTGCTTCTGCTTCATGAGCTCGGTGACGCGCTGGCCGCGCTCCAGCTGCTTGCGCGTAGCCTCGTCCAAATCAGATGCAAATTGCGAAAACGCGGCGAGTTCCCGGTATTGCGCCAACGCGAGGCGCACGCCGCCGCCGAGCTTCTTGATGATGTTGGTTTGCGCCGCGCCGCCGACGCGCGACACCGAGATGCCGGCGTTGATGGCCGGGCGCATGCCGGCGTTGAACAGGTCCGTTTCCAAAAAGATCTGGCCGTCGGTGATGGAAATCACGTTGGTCGGCACGAAGGCAGTGACGTCGCCGGCCTGGGTTTCAATGATGGGCAGACCGGTCAACGATCCTGTCTTACCCTTGACGCGGCCATTCGTGTACTTCTCGACGTACTCTTCGTTCACACGCGCGGAACGCTCGAGCAGACGGGAGTGCAGGTAGAACACGTCGCCGGGGTAGGCTTCGCGGCCCGGGGGACGGCGCAGCAACAACGAAATCTGGCGATAGGCCACGGCCTGCTTGGACAAATCGTCGTACACGATCAGCGCGTCTTCACCGTTGTCCATGAAGTATTCGCCCATGGCGCAGCCGCCGTAGGGCGCGAGGTACTGCATCGCGGGGGGCATGGAGGCCGACGCGGCCACGATGATGGTGTGGCCCATGGCACCGTGCTCTTCGAGCTTGCGTACCACGTTGGCGATGGAGCTTTGCTTCTGCCCGATGGCGACGTAGACGCACTTAACGCCCGTGCCCTTCTGGTTGATGATCGTATCGATAGCGACCGCAGTCTTTCCGGTTTGGCGGTCGCCGATGATGAGTTCGCGCTGGCCGCGGCCGATCGGCACCATGGCGTCGATGGCCTTGAGGCCGGTCTGCACGGGCTGCGACACGCTTTTGCGGAAGATGACGCCGGGCGCCACGCGCTCCAGGGGCGATTTCAGTTTGGCATTCACGGGGCCCTTGCCGTCGATGGGCAGCCCCAAGGCGTCGACCACACGGCCGAGCAGTTCAGGGCCCACCGGCACTTCGAGAATGCGTCCAGTGGTCTTGACCTCGGCGCCCTCGGAAATGCTCTTGTAGTCGCCGAGCACCACGGCGCCGACCGAATCCTGTTCGAGGTTCAGCGCGAGTCCGAAGATGTTGCCGGCGAATTCCAACATTTCGCCGTAACGCGCATCGGCGAGACCGTGAATACGCACGATGCCATCGGTGACGCTCACCACCGTGCCGACATTGCGGGCTTCGGTGGCGGACTTGAACTTGTCGATGCGCGCCTTGATGAGGTCGCTGATTTCCGATGCCTTGATGGACATAACCTAAGATCCTCTAGCAAATACTGGTCGTTAAGCCGTCAGTTCAAACGCGATGCGCTTGAGCCGACTCAGCAGGGAACCGTCTATTACCGTATCGCCGGCGCGCAGCACGGCGCCGCCGATCAACGTGGAGTCCGTGGCCCAGTGCAGCCGCACCGAGCGCTTGAGCTTGCGCTCCAGAGCCTTTGAAAGCGCCTGCTGCTGGGCGGCGTCGATCTGCGCGGCGGATGTCACCGTCACGTCGACGACGCTTTCCGCTTCGTCCTTGTACTGGTCGAACAGCGTCGAGATCTCGGGCAGAAACCCGAGCCGATGATTTTCCGCGAGCGTGCGGAAGAAATTCTGACCATGCTCATCGAGCTTGGGTCCGCTCACGCCCATGACGAATTGCGCCAGATCCTCGCCGCCCACCGCGGGGCTCCCGAGCAGCTCGCGCACGCGCGGGTCGCGTACCGCCGTGGCGGTGGCCTGCAGCGTCTCGGACCATTGCGCCAGGCGCTTCTCTCCCAGGGCTTCCTGGAATGCCGCCTTGGCGTAGGGCCGCGCGATGGTGGTCTTTTCAGCCATACGTTCGTCCTAGATCTGCGCCGCGAGCTTGTCGATGAGATCGCTGTGCGCTTTGGGGTCGATCTCGCGTTCGAGGATCTTCGACGCCGCGCTCACTGCAATCTGCGCCACGTCGCGGCGCAGCGCTTCGCGGGCATGCGCGGCCTCGAGACCGATCTGCTCCTTGGCGGATGCCAGCAGCCGCGCACCTTCCGCCGTGGCGGTACCTTTGGCCTCTTCCACCATGTCGTTGGCCCGATGCTGCGCCTGGTCGATGATCTGACCGGCGCGCTCGCGAGCTTCGCGCAGAACGGCTTCGGCCCTCTCATTGGCCGAGGCCAACTCAGCCTTGCCCTTTTCGGCGGCGGCGAGCCCCGCTGCGATCTTCTGCGAGCGCTCATCCATCGGTCCCAAGATCATCGGCCACACGACTTTCATCGTGAACGCGATGAGGGCGATGAACACGAGCATCTGCACGATCAGCGTGAGATTGATATTCACTATCGTCTCCTGACCAGCCTTATCGGCCGCACTGTTAGTGCGTGATACCGGCCGCGAACGGATTCGCGAAGGT
>DATHKV010000088.1:0-2642 GCA_035488895.1 Steroidobacteraceae bacterium | reverse complement strand
CGTACCCATTCGCTGTTCACTCAGGGCTGCATGGTGGGGATGAGATCGTACAGCATGCAGCCCTGAGTGAACAGCGAATGGGTACGCCGTGTTACCGCAAAGCCGGAATGTCCCCTCCGCGCAAAGTTAGAATGTCCCCTTCCTGGCGCGTTCACGATGGAGGGGCGGGTGGCCGAGGGGTTTTTGCTGATGAGCAGTCAGGAGCGGGAGCGTTCGCATGTGGTTCGGCGGGCTGTTGAACATCATTTGAGCCAGCAAGAGGGTGCCGAGCGTCTTGGTATCAGCGTCCGCCAGTTCAAACGCCTGGTTCGGGCGTGGAAGCGGGACGGTGCCGCGGGTCTGGTGTCGCGCCAGCGGGACCATGCGTCGCACAACCGGCTGGCTGACGCCCAGCGGAGCCGGATCATGGGGCTTCTGAAGGAGAAGTATGAGGACTTTGGCCCCACTCTGGCGGCGGAGAAGCTGTTGGAACTGGATGGCATCAGGGTCTCGCGGGAGACAATTCGTCAGCTTCAGATCGGCGCGCGGCTTTGGAAGCCGAAGCGGCGGCGGGTCAGGCGGGTGTTTCAGACGCGGGAGCGGCGGCCCCGGTTTGGCGAACTGATCCAGATCGACGGCAGTCCGCACGCCTGGTTCGAGGGTCGTGGTCCGCGTTGCACGCTGATCGTGTTCATCGACGACGCGACGAGCCGTCTGATGGCGTTACGCTTCGTGCCCTCGGAGACCGCTCGGGCGTATCTGGAGACACTTCGGTCGTATGTCCTGACGAACGGCCGGCCGCTGGCGTTTTACTCCGACCGGCACGGTATTTTCCGGGTCAACGCCAAGGAGGCGGAGAGCGGCGATGGCAAGACCGAGTTTGGACGGGTAGTGGAACGGTTGGGTATAGCATCGATCCAGGCCTCGACGCCCCAGGCGAAGGGGCGTGTGGAGCGGTCGAACCAAACGTTGCAGGACCGTCTGGTGAAAGAGATGCGTCTTCGGAACATTTCTTCGATGGCGGCGGGGAATGCGTTTTCGGCGTCTTTCATCGCCTTTTGGAACGAACGGTTCGCGGTTCCGCCAAGGGACGAGAAACCGGCGCATCGTCCCTGGACCGGCACGGCGGAGGCACTGGACGACGATCTGGCGCGGCGTGAGGAGCGGACCTTGTCGAAGGCGCTGACGTTCAGTTCGGCGGGCACGAAATATTGCGTCAAAACGAACGGGCCGGGCACCGCGCTCCGGGGAGCCAAGGTCACCTTGTATCACTTCGTGGGAGGCGGGATGGCGGTCCATTATAAGGATCGTGTGCTGCCGGTGACCGCGTATGGCAGCTATCCAGTTCCGGACCCGACCGAAGATGAAAAGACCATCGACGCGCGGATGGACGCGATCGTGGCGGCCGCGCGCGCAGAGAGTGCCCGGCCACAGCCACGGGCATGACATCCGAGGTGAGCGAGCCACGCCCGGACCTGGTCCATGCGCCCGGGGTTTCGTCACGTAACGTTTGGCAATGGGCTCGTGCCACCCGGCTTGCACCGGTGGGTCCACGGGAACTCCCGCGCGCCGCTGCGTCAGCCTTTGAATGGCACTCCGCGTCGCGCGGGTCCCCCCTGTGGACTACCGGGACAAGCCTCGCTCCGGGGTGCGTCAGCTTTCGACGCCGATTGACGGGTCAGCGGCCCACAAAAGGGGACATTCTAACTTGGGCCAACCAGGGGACATTCTAACTTTGCGTTGACAGGACCGCGGGTTCAGGCTTGCGCGACCGCACGCAACGCCTCGGTCATGACACGCAAGCCTCTGTCAATCACCCTCTCCCGCCGCACTACCAGAGCCAGATGACACGACAGCCCAGGACTGGATGGGTGGGTGAAATTCGCGGAACGATCGACGCGCCGAGGCCGCCATATCCCTGTTATTATCCCGTGTTTTAAAAGAATTTCCTTTGCCTCGCGAGAGCCTGGCGGCAGACTCTCCATCGCCATCACGCGACTGGAACGGATCGATTGCCCGCGGCCGAAGGCGACACCATCGACGTCCGCCACGGCACGGCGTCGTTCGAAACCGAGCCTCCGACGCTCGATGATATGTGCTGGCCACAGTACGACATCCTGGCGAAAGGTCTGCCCTGGCTGGTCGCCGTTTCCGACGGCCACGTCGTGGGTTATGGTTATGCGGGTCCGTATCGTCCCCGCGCGGCACACCGCGACACCGTGGAGAATTCGATTTACATCCATCCCGATCGCACGAGACGCGGCATTGGCGGTCGCCTGCTGCCCGCGTTACCGAACGAGTGCGAGACCCGCGACCCGCGGCAGTTGATCGCGGTGGTGGGCGACAGCGCCAACATGGCATCGATTCGGTTGCATGAGCGTCATGGCTTCCGCATGACCGGCGTGTTGCACTCAGTCGGTTACAAGCATGGTAAGTGGTTGGACTCGGTGTTGCTGCAAAAATCGCTGGGCCGGGGCGGCACGACGCCACCGTCTCGTTCGTGAATCGCAACTGCCTCGGGCTGGTGCTTGGCACCAACCAAACACTGTCCTGGGGGATGACGTTCTACCTCCCGGCCGTCATCGTCGTTCCCGCCGCGCGCGACCTGAACCAGTCAACGTTCGTGTTGCTGGGTGCGTTTTCAGTGTCACTGCTGATCAGCG